>JBJTPA010000058.1:0-18490 GCA_046074885.1 Planctomycetaceae bacterium | reverse complement strand
CCGAGGGCCATGACCTCGTCGAAGAACCTGCGGTGACGCACCGGGTCGGCGTCGGTGAACAGCGTCGAGTTCGTGGTCACGCGGAAGCCCGCCCGCCGGGCGGCGCGGATCGCCGACACGGCGACGTCGTAGACCCCCTCCCGGCAGACGGCGTGGTCGTGCTCCTCGCGGGGGCCGTCGAGGTGCACCGAGAACGCGAGGTAGGGGGACGGCCGGAACCGCGGCAGCATCTCCTCGAGCCTGAGCGCGTTGGTGCATAGGTAAAGGTACTTCCGCCGGGCCACGATGCCCTCGACGACCTCCACGATCCGCGGATGGAGCAGCGGCTCGCCGCCGGGGATCGACACGATCGGCGCTCCGCACTCGTCCACCGCGGCGAGGCACTGCTCCGGCGTGAGCTGCGACCGGAGGACCTCGGGCGGGTGCTGGATCTTCCCGCAGCCGCCGCAGGCGAGGTTGCAGCGGAAGAGCGGCTCGAGCATGAGCACGAGCGGGTAGCGGGCGTTGCCCCGCAGCCGCTGGACGGCGATGTGCCGGAGCACCGCGAGCATCTGGCCGACCGGCACGCTCATGCGTCGCCCTCCGAGGCCGCCGCCCGCGCGAGTGCCAGGAGCGGGAAGTAGATCGGGTACCAGTGGTAGCGGAGGTAGAAGACCCGGGGGAACCCGGTGCCGGTGAACTCCCGCTGCCGCCACGAGCCGTCGGCCTCCTGCCGATCCACGAGCCACCGGACGCCGCGCCGGACGGCGGGCGAGCCGCCGCGGCCGGCCGCCACGAGCCCGGCCACGGCCCACGCGGTCTGCGACGCGGTGACGGGCCCGCGGCCGGCCAGGCTGCGGTCGGCGTAACTCTCCGGCGATTCGCCCCAGCCGCCGTCGGCCTGCTGCCGGGCGACGAGCCAGTCGGCCCCGGCACGGACGGCGGCGTCGTCCACGGACACCCCCACGGCCCGCAGGCCCTCGAGCGCCTGCCACGTGCCGTAGACATAGTTCACGCCCCAGCGGCCGAACCAGCCGCCGTCGGCCTCCTGCGACCGGCGCAGGTAGGCCACGGCCCGGTCCACGGCGGGGTGGCCGACCCGCAGGCCCGACTTGCCGCATGCCTCGAGCACGCGGCCCGCGAGGTCGGGCGAACTCGGGTCGATCATCGCGTTGTGGTCGGCGAACGGCACCTTGCAGAGGAACTCGCAGTCGTTGTCGCGGTCGAAGGCGCCCCAGCCGCCGTCGGAGTTCTGCATGGCCGCGAGCCAGCCACGGGCCCGGGCGACGGCCGCCTCGAGCCGCGAGAGCCGCGACGCCTGACCCGGATTTCCGGCGGCCCGCCGCCGCCACGTGGCCAGCGCGATCACGACCATCGCGGTGTCGTCCACGTCGGGGTAGAAGCGGTTGGCGTACTCGAAGCACCAGCCCGAGGGCTCGGCCGAGGTCCGCCGCGACCAGTCGCCGGCCGTGCGGATCTCGTTGGCGAGGAGCCAGTCGACGGCGCGGTCGAGGTCGGCGGCCGGGACTTCGGACGGAACGGCCGGCGCTCCGCCGTCGTCCCGCCGGGACTCCTCGAGGGCGATCAGCGTGATCGCGGTGTCCCAGACCGGCGACCGGCAGGGCTCGAGCCGGGTCGTGCCGTCGGGCTCGCGCTCGACGAGCCGCTGAAGCTGGCTCCAGCACTCGCGGACCTCGGGCGCGTCGTCGTCGCAGCCCAGCGCCTTGAGCCCGATGAAGCTCCACACGATTGGCGGGAAGATCGCCCCCAGGCCGTCGCTGCCGGCAAACCGCTCGAGCATCCAGCGGCGGCAGGCCTGCACGGCCCGGGCCCGCAGCGGCACGAGGCCGATGGCCTCGCAGGCCTTGAGCAGGCGATCGATGCCCCGGAAGAACATCGCCCAGCCGCCGCGTGCACCGGCAGCGGCCGGCGGTGCGGCGGCCGCGTCGGCGAAGAGCTCGGCGATGCCGCGTTCGGCCGGCACGCGACGCACCGGCTTGAAGGCCCACATCAGGGAGAGCGGCACGATCATCGTCCGCGACCAGGCGGAAACGCGGTGGAGGTTCACCGGGAACCAGTCGGACAGCAGCACCATCTCGGGGGGCACGGCCGGGCAGGCCGAGTAGGGCACCTGGCCGAGGAGCGCGAGGTAGAACTTCGTGAAGCTGTTGACGGCCGCCGGGCCGCCCGCCGCGGCGATCGCGCGGCGGGCCCGCACGAGGTCGGGGGCGGCCGCGTCGTGGCCGAGGAGCTTGAGCGCGAGGTAGGCCTTCACGCTCGCGCTCGCGTCGAGCGGGCCGTCTGGATGCAGCGCCCAGCCGCCGCCGGGCAGTTGCTCCTTCAGGATCCGCCGGCCGCAGCCCTCGGCCTCGGGGGCGTCGAGCCGGCCGGCCCACGCGAGCAGGATCAGGTACTCGCTCTCCAGGATCGTGTCGCCCTCGAGGGGCGCCCGCCAGTGGCCGTCGGCCGCCTGCCGGGCGGCGAGCCAGGCCGCGGTCCGGTTCGCGGCGGAAGCGGGAGAATCCGGAACCCCGTCGAGATCGAGTTCACGACGGACCGCGGCCCGCGCGAGACGACCCGTGACCCGCTGCACGCTCACGCGTGCCGGGGCCTCGGGCGGGAGGGGTCCACGAACGCGACCGTCCTCGGCGGCCGGCGGGCCGACCGTGGCCGCGGATTCCGATCCCGTGAGGTCCATGCGCACATCCCTGCAGGGCTCCGCCGGCGATCCGTCGCCAGGCGAGCGAAGTGCGAGAAAGATATGAAAACACGGGAAACTGCGGCAAGGCCTGGCCGCCCCCGAATACCGCCCCCGGAGGCCCGACCGGGCACACTGGGAAGACTTTAACGCCCCGGCTCGACCAGCGGCAGCAGCACCGAGACCCGCGTGCCGCGGCCGGGCGTCGATTCGACCCCGATCTCGCCTCCGTTGGTCTCGAGGAGACGCCACGCCTTGGGCAGGCCGAGGCCGATGCCGCGCCCCGCCTCGCGGCCGCTGAAGAACGGATCGAAGGCCCGACGGAGCGTGTCGGCGTCCATGCCCGGTCCGTCGTCGGCCACGACCACCTCGCACCGCGGCGCGGCCCCCGCCCCCTCCGTTCGCCGCGCCTCGAACGTCACCCGCCCGCCCGCGGCCACCGCCTCGAACGCGTTGACGGCCACGAGCCGCAGGGCCTCGCCGACGTGGGCCGCGTCCACGAGCACCTCCACCGGCGCGGGCGGCGGGCTGAACTCGAGTCGGGCGCCGCGGGATGCCGCGAGCGATTTCACCGCCTCGATCACCGGCGCGAGGACCGCGTCGATCGCGACGGCGGCCGGCACCGGCTTCGGCGGCCGCGCGAACACCATCAGGCCGCCGATCATGTCGCGGCCGCGAAACGCCTGATCGACGATCACCGCGAGCCGGCGGCGGCGGTCGGGCGACTGCTCCTCGACCAGCAGCGACTGCGCGCGGGCAGCGATGTTGGCGAGCGGATTGTTGATCTCGTGCCCGGCGCCATAGGCGAACTCGCGGAGCGACTCGAGCCGGGCCGCGGCCACCGCCCCCGCAAAGCGCCCCCGCGCCGCCCGCTCCGCCACGGCCGCCGCGACCGCTGCCGCGAGGGCGGCCGCCTCGGGCACCACGGCCGCCGCGGGAGGGCCCGCGACGACGAAGCCGGAGGCGAGCCGCTCCGCGACGAGGCCGCGGGCCGCGTCCGCATCCGGCGCGTCGCGATCGACCTCCTCGAGCCAGGCGGCCACAGCCCGGTCGTCGCCGCCGTGCCGGCGGAACTCGGCCGCGACGCCGCCGGCGGCGCCGTCCCCGCCGAGGACCGTCCGCACGAGGACCACGCAGGCGGACCGGGACAGCGCCGGCGGCAGCCCGACCGCTTCCTCGCGCCCGGCTCCGACCACGCCCACGGCTCACCCTCCTCCCACCGTCCGCGACCGCACCATCCGCGACCGCACAGGCCGCAAACAGGGCCGCCCGCGCTCCCGAAGGAGCGCGTGCGGCCTTCACATGATCACGTGCATGCCAGGGGGCCGCGGGTCACGACCCGGCCACGCCCGACTCGATCTCGAGCAGGCCGCAGATCCGGTCCACGAGCACCTCGGCCTCGAACGGCTTCTGCAGGAACTCGTTGGCGCCGCTCGCCTTGAGGTCCTCGATCTTGTCGGGCTCGCACATGCCCGAGATGCAGATGATCCGCACCTCGTCCATCGTGCTGTCGCTGCGAACCCGCTGGCAGACCTCCTTGCCGTTGATGTCCGGCAGCATGACGTCGAGCACGATGAGGTCGGGACGGTAGTCCTTGACCATCATGCCCGCGTCGAAGCCGTTGTTGACGCTCCGCGTCTCGAAGCGGCCGTCCCGCTCGAGGACGTCGGTGATCAGCTCGACGAGATCCTGGTCGTCGTCCACCACGAGGATCTTCCGGCGGCCGCTCTCGAGGGCGTCGGTGGGGATCCCGTTGTCGCGCATGAAGAGGAACAACTGGTCCCGCGGGATCCGGCGGAACCGGCTGCCCGGGACGCGAAAACCCTTGAGCTGACCGGAGTCAAAGCAGCGGATGATCGTCTGCTGGCTCACCTTGCAGATCTTGGCGGCTTCGCCGGTCGTGTACACGGTCTTTTGCATGGACTCACCACCTCTCCCCAGCCGCCGGACGGCTGGTCAAAACGGCGGGCCGGGACGGTCGCTTCGCGGTGCCCCGAATCGCCTAGGCCTCCTTGCTCCGAAACCCTGACGCTGTCGCCGCAACAGTCGCCAACCGCGTCGCGCTCCGTCTCGACGCGTCTCCTCCGGAATCGCGGAACCGCCAGGGCGGCTCCGAACCCGCGGACGAGCAGCCCGGAAGGGCAACAAGCGGGGTGTGCGAGGGGCAGGAATCCAGTTCCTGCGATCGCCTCCGTGCTTGCCATCCTTGCCAGACGACCCAACTCTACAGGTGCCGCGCGCGGCGAGTCAATATCGATGGACGGGGCGCAAATCGTGACTCTGAAACGGCTTCCGCACCAACCCCCGAAGCCCCGAAATTTTCCCCTCCGCCGAGCCCGCGCAGGGCACCGCACTCACCCCGCCGCGGCGATCTCCAGGAGCTCGATCGCAGGGCGACCCGCGATCGCGATCGTGGCCACGCGGCCGAACGTGGGCCGCGGCCCGATGAGCCGGGCGAGGTGCGGCCCCGGGACGACCTCGACGAGCCGGACGTCGCCGACCTCGCAGAGCGCGCCCGCCTCCACGAGGATGCGGCCGAGCGGCGCGGCGTGCGAGCGGATGCGTGTCGCGACCGAGGCGTCCACCGCGGCTAGGTCGATGCGGACGATGCCGTGCTGGACAACGCCGCCGCGCGGGCCGTCGAGGAGGATCTCGCGGGCGTAGGAGTCGCCCGGGCCGGCCGATTCCGTCACCACCCGCAGCGCCACCGGCCCGCCGTGGTGCCGCTCCATGGCCACGGTCATGTGGCTGGAGTGGGCGAGCAGCGACCGATGCGGCTCGGGCACACGATCGACCGGCACCGCGGCGACCGCGCCGAACTCTGCGGGATCGGCCACGAACATGCCCACGAGTCGCGCGGCCCGCTCGGTCGCGTCGTCGCCGGGCGGGCTCATGGTGAGCCCGACGCGGCCGGCTGCGCCGGAACCGCCAGGTCGAGCAGGAACTCGAGCACCTCCCGCAGTCGGCGGAACCTGCACGACGCCAGGGCCGCCGCGGCCTTCGACCGCTGATCGACGGCGATCGCCGCGGCCCGCGCGAACACGTCCGCCTGCCCGTAGAGCCTCTTCCCCTCCGCGAGGCAGCGGGCGACGACCGCCTCGTCGGCGTCGGGCCGGCCGGCCTCGTCGGCCAGCGCTCGCAGCCGCGCCACGTCGGCGGCGGGCAGCCGCTCGATCGCGAGCGCCCAGAGCAGCGTCGGGCGGCCGCCGAGCAGGTCGCCCGCTGCCCGCCGGTCGTTCTCGACGTCGCCGGCCCAGTCCTTGAGGTCGTTGAGCACCTGGAATCCCGTGCCCACGTGGAGGGCGTAGCGGTCGATGGCGCCGGCGGCCGCGGGATCGAGGCCCGCCACCCGGATCCCGATCGCGACGGCCGCTTCGAAGGCGGGCGACGTCTTGAGGCCATACATCTCGAGCGACTCGGGCACCGCGAGCCGGCGGCCGCCCACGTCCCGCCACCACAACTCGGCCCCCTGGCCGCGGGCCAGGCGAACGTGCGCCGAGGCGAGGATGGCCACGAGATCGCGGACCGCGGCCGCATCGACGCCCGGCAGGCCGGCGATGATCCGGTAGCCGACGCCGAGCAGGTAGTCGCCGACGTTGACGGCCGAGGGCACGCCGCACTCGACGTGGAGCGTGGGCCCGCCGTAGCGGACGCGGTCGTCGTCCTCGATGTCGTCGTGCACGAGCGAGGCCTTGTGGAAGACCTCGATCGCCAGTGCCGCGGCCCGGGCGGCGTCGCGGGCGGCCGCCGGATCGCGCGGCGGCGCGGCCGCGATCGTCGCGGGCCGTTCGCGGAGGTCGGCGATCACGGCGTCGAAGGCCGCCAGCGCCACGAACGGCCGCAGGAACTTGCCGCCCCGCGTGGTGAACCGGCCCCCGAGCGCGGCCGCGGCGTCGAGGGGCGGGAGATCGGCGGCCGGCGCAGCCGCGCCGGCCGCCGCGAGCCCGAAGGAGGGCTCGGCGCCGACACGCTCCGCGAGCGTCGCGAGGCCCTCGGGCGTGAAGATCTGCGCGGCTTCGCGGAACAGCGGCAGGTAGTCGCCCACGGGCACGGGCTCGCCGCCGCCCACGCCGAGCAGGCCGAGTGCCCAGTCCACGTCGATCGCCGCCGCCGCGAGCGACGCCTCGCACGAGCCGACGTTCCCTGCCGGCTCGCAGGGCACGGCCGCGACTGGCAGCGCGAAGGCGGGCAGCATCGCGAACGCCTTCTCGAGGTCGCCGAGCCGCGCGATCCCGAGGATGCCGTCGTACTGGCCCGTGAGCAGCGAACCGATGCCGGAGACCGCCTGCCGCGTGGACTCGACAACCCAGCCCCCGTCGCGGGCCGCGGCCCAGATCGTGGCGATGCCGCATCCGGGGCCGCAGGCCGCGGGCGCGGTCCCCGGCACGTCGGCCGCGGGGGCACACGGACAATCGGGCAGCAGCAGGAGCCGGCGGCCGGCGCCGGCGGCCGCGATCCGGCCGCGCCAGAATTCCGAGACGATCGTCACCATCGTCCAGCCGACGTGCTCCGGGGCCGCGGCGGCGCGGTGCACGAGGATCTCGGCGGCGGCCCGCAGCCCGGCGGCCGTCCGCACGTCGGCCGGCATGCCGTCGGCGCGCCACGATCCGACCAGGTCCGACGCCATCGCCCGGAGCCGATCCCGCAGCCCACGGCTCGACGGGCACGCGTTGGCCGGAGCCCGGACAGCACCGGGACGGGCGGCGACCGGGGCCGTCGAGTCGTGCACCAGGGCGCTCCGGGAAGGGGGTGGAGGCGTCATTGTGCGGTCATCCTTCCGGAAAGAAAACCGGTTTTCGGGCCGCCGGCTAACCCGCTCTCTCCCTCTCGCCCTGGGAGAGCCCGTGCCCCTTCCTCCTTCTCCACCTGGGAGAGGGCCGGGCTGAGGGTGCCTTCCTCGCCCACCTGAACGCCCCTGCACCCTCACCCGGCCTTCGGCCACCCTCTCCCAAAGGGAGAGGGGTTTCTCATGGCCGGGGCGGCTCGAAGAAGGCCGGGAGCAGCGAATCCACCCGCAGCAGTCCGGCCCGGGAGAGGACGACGGTCTCCCCGAGGCTCTCCACGGCCCCCTCCGCGACGAGTCGATCCCAGGCGGGGCGCCACTCGACGAGGGGGTCGAGGCCGAACTTCCGCCGCAGGCGGTCGACGTCGAGCCGGCCCCGCTTGAGCCCCAACACGAGTTCGCGGATGGACAGTTCGCGGCGCGACGGCGCGAGGCCGCGGGCAAGCGGCATCCGCCCCGCCTCGACCTCGCGAAGCCAGTCCTCCTGGTGCGGCGCGTTCTGGTAGTGGACGCCGCCGAGGTGGCCGAAGCTCGCCACGCCGAGGGCCGCGAGGTCCGCCCCCTCCCAGAGCATGTCGCGGTAGCGGAAGTGCACCCGTGCGGGATCGCGGACGAGCGTGTAGCCGCTCGACACCGTATAGCCCGCCGACTCGAACCGCGCGAAGGCCTCGTCCACCCAGGCCCGCTTCGTGGGCCAGTCGGCCACGGGCACCGTGCCGCCGCCGTCCTTCGCCGCACGCACGAAGACCGTGTTGAAGGGCAGCTCCATCTGGTAGATCGTGACGCTCTCGGGCTCGAGCGCGAGCGTCTTCTCGACCGTGGCCCGCCACGATTCCGCCGTCTCGCCGAGCATGCCGGCGATGAGGTCCACGTTCGTGCTCGGGAAGCCCGCGGCCTGGATCCAATCCCAGGCCCGGAGGATCTCGGCCGAGAGGTGGGCACGGCCGTTGGCCTCGAGGATCTCGTCGGAGAAGTTCTCGACGCCCAGCGAGATCCGGGTCATGCCCAGATCCTTGAGGGCCCGGACCTTCGGCTCCGAGAGCGTGCCGGGCTCGCACTCGAACGTCACCTCCTCGGCAGCGTCCCAGCCGAAACTCGCGTGGAGCCCCGCCACGAGCCGCTCGAGCTGCTTCACGGACAGGAACGAGGGCGTGCCGCCGCCAAAGTAGACGTAGCGGAGCGGCCGGCCCGCCACGGCGGGCGCTGCGGCCACGAGCGCCGCCTCGCGGACGAGGGCCTGCGTGTAGCGCTCCACGTCGGCCGCGGTGACGTCGGTGTAGACGCGGAAGTAGCAGAACTTGCAGCGCTTGCGGCAGTAGGGCACGTGGACGTAGAGCCCGGGCGGCACGTCGGCGGCCGGCGGCGCGGCGAAGGCCGCGCGGACCGCGGGCAGCGCTGCGGCCGTCCACCGGTCGAACGGCGGGTAGTTCGCGACGAAATAACTGCCGGGCTCGGTCTGATCCGTCATGTCGTCACGCATCCCGGGCGGCTGTATCGCCGACTCGGGCGCGGCAAAAGTCGCCGCTTCGCGGTCTTTCAGATCGTCGCTGAAGGCCGAAGCGGCCCCAGGCTCCTCGAGCGTTCGCCGACCCCCTCGTCTCCGTCTTCTGGCTGGCCACGACGTCACGGTGCATAGGGAAGAAAGTCGCCCTAGCAGCCTCGGGCTGCCAGCAGGTCGTCGAAGTCGCGGAGGTGGTAGGCCACCTTCGCCTTGTCGAGCACGCGGCACAGGCCGCGGAGCGCGATGCCCATGCCGTCGGGACCGCTCGTGCCGCCGAACTGGCCGCCGCCGCGGACGTGCGGCTCGAGGTCGAGGAACACACCCGGGATCCCGCGCCGCTGGAGCCGCTTCGTGAGCGCGGGCAGCATCGTCCGCAGGTCGGCCAGGACCCGCTCGTGGCCGCCGGCCCCCAGGTCGGCCGGCACGAAGTTCTTCAGCTGGTCCTCGTGGACGTGGCCGCCCCGCTTCGCGGCCTTCACGGGCCTGTAGTCCTTGACGTGCACCCAGCCGAGGCCGGGCTTCATCGCCTCCCACTCGCGCCAGACCTCGGCCGTCGAGAGCCCCTGGACGGTGAGGTTGGCCGCGTCGAACACGAGCACGAGCGCGGGGTGGTTCACGCGGCGGTGGATCTCGGCGAGCAGCCGGCCCGTGCGACCCACGAGGTTGGCCTCCACCTCGAGGCCGAACGTGAGGTCGGAGCGGTGGCAGGCCTCGGCGATCCTTCCGATCCGGTCGGCCGCCTCCTCGATGAAGTTCTCCGGCTTCGCGTTCCTCGGCGGGTAGAAGGAAAAGCCGCGGATGAGCTTCGTCTCGAAGGCGTGGGCGAGCTCGCAAGCCTTCGCCACGTCCTTCGCGAGGTACTGCTTGAACGGCACGTAGGCGTTCTTCGTGCCGTCGGGCTGATCCACGAGCTTGACCTTGCCGATCGGCGAGGCGATCGACGCCACGTTGAGGCCGTACTCGTCCTCGAGGTGCCGGATCTTCTGGATCTCGCCGAGCGTGAGCTTCATCACGTTCTTCACGCCCTTGCCGACGTCGATGTTCCGCAGGCTGTAGTACTCGAGGCCGAGGGCCGCCAGCGCGGAGAACTGCTCGACGGCGGTGAGGTGGAAGGCCGCCTCGTCGGCGAGCGCGGAGAGGAGCACGGCGGGCTGGGGCATGGGAGTCTCCGGCGCGGGGCGGGGGTCGGTCAGGGGGCCGGCGGCAGGTGCTCGCCGGAGGGATGCGACACGGCGATCCGCGAGGAGATGCCGCCGCGGGGGGTGAACTGCGCCACGAGCGTCATCCGGCGGGGCTTCAGCACGGCCACGAGGTCGTCGAGGATCCGGTTCGTGACGTTCTCGTAGAAGATCCCAGAGTTGCGGAAGGCCTGCAGGTACAATTTGAGGCTCTTGAGTTCCACGCAGGTCGCGTCCGGCACGTAGCGGAACGTGAGCGTGGCGAAGTCGGGCTGTCCGGTCTTCGGGCAGACGCTCGTGAACTCGGGACAGACGTGCTCGATGAGGTAGTCGCGACCCGGAAACTGGTTGGAGAAGGTCTCCAGCTGGTCGCGGGACGGCGTGGTGAGGTTGGTCATGATGCGGGGAAGTGTACCCGACGCGGCGACGACGGCGGCTCTGGCGCGGGCGCCGGGCCGCCACGCGGGACGGACAGGCGTGGTGCTCCTCTCGGGCGGCCTCGACTCGGCCACCGCGGCGGCCTGGGCCCGCGACGCCGGGATGCGGCTGGTCGCCCTGTCGATCGACTACGGCCAGCGGCACCGCGTCGAACTCGACGCGGCGCGGGCGGTGGCCCGGGCGCTCGGCATCACGGACCACGTGGTGCTCGACGTGAACCTCGCGGCCTTCGGGGGCAGCGCCCTCGTGGACGCGTCGGCGGCCGTGCCCAAGGGCCGCAGCGTCGCCGAGATCGCCGGCGGCATCCCGGCCACGTACGTGCCGGCCCGCAACACGGTCTTCCTGTCGCTGGCGCTCGCGCTCGCGGAGTCCCGCGGGGCGGATGCGATCGTGCTCGGCGTCAACGCGATCGACTACAGCGGCTACCCCGACTGCCGGCCGGAGTACCTCGAGGCCTTCGGCCGGCTCGCGGGCCTCGCCACGAAGGCCGGCGTCGAGGGGCGGCCGATCGGGATCCTCGCGCCGCTCGTGACGCTCTCGAAGGCCGAGATCGTGCGGCTGGGCCTCGCGCTGGGCGTGGACCACGGCCTGACGACGAGCTGCTACGACCCCGCGGCCGACGGCCGGCCCTGCGGCGCGTGCGATTCCTGCCGACTGCGGGCCGCGGGGTTCGCGGCGGCCGGTGCCGTCGATCCGCGCGCAGCATGAGGCCGCCGTGCGGATCGCGGAGATCTACGCGTCGCTGCAGGGGGAGGGGATGCTGGCCGGCACCCCGAGCGCGTTCGTCCGCACGAGCGGCTGCAACCTCCGCTGCACCTGGTGCGACACGCCCTTCACGTCGTGGGAGCCGGAGGGCGCCGACGTGCCCGTGGCGGCGATCCTCGATGCGGTGCGGGCCACGGCCGCCCGCCACGCCGTCGTGACCGGCGGCGAGCCGCTGCTCTTCGCCGACACGGTCGCGGTCTGCGCGGCGCTGCGGGCCGAGGGCGTGCACGTGACGGTCGAGACGGCGGGCACCGTCCTGCCTCCGGGTTTTACTGCGCCGCTCGCCGACCTCGTCTCGATCAGCCCGAAGCTCGCGTCATCGACGCCGCCGGCCGACACGCCCGGCGGCTGGAGCCGCCGCCACGAGGCGGCGCGACGGCGCGACGACGTGATCCGCGCGCTCGCGGCCCCCGGCCGGCACCAGCTCAAGTTCGTGGTCGATTCACCGGCGGACTTCGCGGAGGCGGCCGCGTGGGTCGCCGACCTGGGCGCGGCGATCGACCGCGGCGCGGTGTTCATGATGCCGCAGGGTCGCACCGCGGCCGAGCTCGAGGAAACGACCTCGTGGCTCGGGCCGGAGTGCCGCCGCGCGGGCTTCCAGCTCGCCCCGCGGCACCACGTCGCGTGGTTCGGCGCCCGCCGCGGCACGTGAGCCTCCGTAGCCCGGTCGCCTCGCGACCTGCACTGCAACAACCGTAGCCCGGTCGCCTCGCGACCGGGAATCCGGGCAACGCCCGTTGCCAGCCAACCGGCCTACGAGCCGGTCGCCGGCGCGGGCGCATGGCCCCGCGGGCCGAAGGCGAGCACGATCGCCGCCCCCGCGGCCACCACGATCATGCCCGCGTAGAAGAACGGGCTCACCGACGCCACCGGCGTGTGCGAGAGTTGGATCGTGAGCAGGGTGTTGATCACCGGCGCGCAGCCGAACACGACCGGCATCACGGTGAACGGCTTGCCGCCGAGCGTGAACGCGAGGATCGTGCCGAGCGCCCCGAGCGCCCCGAGCGACCCGCCGGCGAGGCTCCAGGCCACGCCGGGGACGGTCCAGGTGCCGGCGTCGGCCAAGGGCACGAGCAGCGCGAGGGGCACGAGCACCGCGATCAGGAAGTAGGCCGCGCCGATGCAGACGAGCGGCCGCAGTCGGCTGCCCCCCATCGCCGCCTGCCCGCGGTGCAGCACCGGCCCGTAGGCGCCCCACGAGAGCATGGCGAGGGCCACGGCGAGCAGCACCTCCAGGAACCGCTCCGCCGTCGCCTGCGGCGGCGCGGCCGCCCGGGCCGGCTCGGCCGCGACGGCGGCGTCGCCCGCGACGGCGGCGGGCGGGTGGGCCGAGGCCTGCGGCTTGAACACGAGCACCGTGACCGCGCCGAGGATCACGAGCACGAGGCCCGCCAGGAACGGCGCCTTGAGCTGGCCGAACGCCCGGTTCATGAGGGCGGAGAGGAGCGTGTTGACCACGGGCGCCCCGCCGAAGACCAGCGGCATCACGTAGATCGGCCTGCCCCCGAAGCCGAGCGCCAGGATCACGCCGAGCGCCCCGCAGGCCCCCGCCGCGCCGGCCGCGAGGCTCCAGAGCACGCCGCGCGTCGTCCAGCCGCCGCGCTCGCCGCCACGGGCGAGCAGCCCGAGCGGCACGACGATGGCGATCACGAAGTAGGCCGCCCCGACGCACACGAACGGCCTCAGGCTCGAGTGCATGGCCTCGCGGCCGAAGTGGAGCACGGGCCCGTAGCCGCCCCAGCAGACGGCGGTCAGGGCGATGGCGGCGAGCATGCCGAGGAACTGCAGCATCGGTCGGCTCCGGGGGCTGGTCGCCGGGCGGGGCTGCCGGCCGGCAGGGAAACGGTAGCGTCTGGAAGGTTCCGGCGGCAAAGGCTGCGGTCGGAGGCGTCATTGCCCCCCGATGCCGCCGCCCTCGCCCACCCCCGGCACGAACTCCGGCTGCGGACGCCGCTGCGTCCCGGCGACGGCGGCGATCACCTGGGCCGCCAGGGCGTGGAACCGGGCCGATGACGACCGCACCGCGAGCGTCGCGGCCACGGCCGTGATCTCGGCGGCCGGATCGGCCATCCGGATGCACCCCGGCCCGCCGACCACGTCCCAGGTTTCCTCGGCGACGGTGCGGCGGCCGCGTCGTCGGCGGCCCGCACCGGCGCGGCCGCTGCGAGCACCGCGCCCACCCACGCCACCGCCAGCCGACCGCGGCACGAGCCTCTCATCGCATGCACGCTCCGGGGAGGCCATCGGCACGGCGTGGAGCCTACATCCGCGCCGTGGCGGCCTCAACGCGGCCCCGGGACGTCACTCGGCCCGGGGCCGCTCCGGGATCGCGTGCCGCGACGCCGCGACGAGGCTCGCGACCACGGCCGCGGCCAGCACGAGGCCGCTCGTCGCGACGATCCACGCGAGCGGCGGTCCGCGGCCGTCGCCGCGCGGCATCGGCGCCACCGCGACGAGGCCCGCGGCCGTGCCGGCGGCGAGGCCGAGGCCGACCGTCCAGAGCGTCTCCAGCGCGAGCAGCCCGCGAAGCCGCGCGGGCACGAAGCCGACAGCCCGCAGGAGCGCGAGCTGGCCGCGCCGCTCCGCCACGCCCTGCGCCTGCACCGCGGCCACGCCCGCCGTGCCGAGGAGGAGGCCGAGCATGCCGAGCGCCTGGAACGCCGCGAGGAAGGTGTTCTGCACGGCCTGGAGCCGCGCGATCCGATCGGTCGCGGCGGTGACCTCGGGGGCGGCGTCGGCCCAGGCGGCGGCGAGCGCGCCGGCCACGTCCCGCGGCTCGTCGCCGGCCGCGATCGCACGGGTCCCATCGACGAGCGCCATGCCATAGCCCGAGCGCGCGGGAAACAGCCGCTCGAATTCCCGCTCGGCCACGATCACGAAGCCCTGGAGGATGGAGAGGTCGAGGAGGCCGACGATCTCGAACTCCACCGGCTTCCCCGCACCGTCGGGCAGCGTGAACCGCGCCCCCACCCCGCCGAGCTTCAGAGCCCACTACGCCGTCGCGGCGTCGAGGATCGCGGGCACGGCCCCCGCGGCGCCCGCCGGCCGGTCCAGCAGCGTCCACGGATTCGCCGCGGGCCGGGCGGTCGCCGCGAAGCGGAAGCCGCCGCGGGCGACGAACCCGGGACCGACGCCGAGGACCGCGGCCCGACCGGCGGCGTCGTAGAGGCTCGTGCAGCTGGCATCGACGCCGCCGCTCGACCGCACGAGCGCCACGTCGCACTCGGCGAGCACGCGATCCTGCACCGCATCGAGGCCGAGCTCCTCGCGTGCGGCGGCGGAGGCGGCGCCCGGATCCAACGCCGTCGGCGCACCGAACGAGACCACGTGCGTCCAGCCTCCGGTGGGCGAGTCGCGGTCGCCCGGCCGCGGCGGTGCCCCGAGCCGGAAGGTCGAGACGGCCACGACCAGGAACTCCGCGACGGCCACGGTCGCGGCGATCGCGAACGCGCGGCCCCGGCGGTGCGCGAGCCCGCGTCGGGCGAGCCGCGGCAGCGTGCGCGCGGCCCCGGCGGACCGCCACCCGAGCCACCACCACGCGAGCGCCAGGAACCCGCCGAGCGCGGCCGAGCCGGCCGCGAAGAACAGGCCGACGCTCGTCGCGGCGTCCGCGCCGCGGCCCGCGAGCCCGCACGCCGTCGCGGCGGCGAGGCACGCGCCGGCGAGGGCGAGCGGCCGCACGCCACCGCGGCGGACGGCCGGGCCCCCGGCGTCGTCGCGGCCCGCGAGCAGCACCGCCGGCGGCAGCCGTGCGGCCCGCCGCGCGGCCCACGCGAGCGAGACGAGCGACACGACCGCCGCGACCACGCCGCCCGGCCACACGTCGGCCGCGGCCGGCCAGCGTGCGAACGCGGCCGCCGCCCCGGGCTCCACGGCGCCATCCCACGCGGTCGCGAGCCCCGCCATGAGCGCGCGGGACCACGCGGGACCGAGGGCCGTGCCAATGGCCACGCCGCCGACCGCCGCGATGCCGCCGACCGCGAGCAGGAGCCTCGCGATCCGCGTGGGGGCCCAGCCCACCGCCGCAAGGATGCCGACGTCCCGCCTCCGGGCGGCGACGAGCAGGTCGAAGAGCAGCCATTCGAGCAGCAGGCCCGCCGCCACGACGAAGCTCGAGAGCGCGAGGAACAGCCCGCCGAACGGCGTCGAGCCGCGGGCCGCCGCCAGGGCCTCGGCCCGCAGCGGCACCACGCGGATGCCGACCGCCGCGGGATCGATCGCCGCGGCGATGCGGTCCGCGAGCGCGTCGCGGTCCCCGGCCGCGGCGGGCACGAACCACGCCGTCGTCGCCCCGAACCGGCTTGCCGCCAACCGGCGCGCCGCGGCGAGCGAGACGAACGCCTTCGGCGTCGCCCGGTGCTCCTGCCAGTAGCGCTCGTCCTCGTCGTGGGGCGGCGTGGCGCGGATCCGCGACCGGTCGAACGGAAACGGCGGATCCCAGTCGGCGATCGACCGCTCGTCGGTCACGCCCTCGACCTCGGGCACGAGGTCGCGATCGACCGCCGCCCCCCGCATCGCGGCGATGCCGGCGATCCGAAACCCGGCCGTCCCCTCCTCGACCTTTCCGTGAGCCGTCTCCGGCAGGAAGAAGCGCACCTCCAGCCGGTCGCCGACCGCCACCGGCCGCCCCTGCGCCGCGAGGTCGTCGGCCATCCAGCGGTCGATCACGATCTCGTCGTCCGCGGGAACGGCGAGCGGCCGGCCGTCGTCGTCCACGAGGTCGCCACCGGGCAGCGCCGTCGTGTCGATGCCGAGCACGGTGGAGTAGGGGATCTCGACGGGGTTTCCCGCCGCTCCTGCCGTGGCAGCCTCGCCGTCGGCCAGCGGCACGAGCGCGGTCGCGAGGAACGCGAGAGTGGGCCGCCCGCCGAGCGGGCCGAGGATCTCGGCAGCCGCGCGATCGACCTCCGGTGGCAGGATGAGCCGGCGGCTCGTGAGTCGCAGCGCGCGGTCGTCGGCGACGGGATGGAAGGCGAGGCCGAGATCGGCGAGCCGCGGCTTGAGCCGCTGGCGGATCGTCGAGGCGACGTCGCCGCCGGACGCATCCGCGCGCCTCGCGGCGAAGATGACGTTGGCGACCCCGCCGCGCCGGATGAGGGGCCACGGTGCGTCGAGCCTCGTGACGACGAGCGGCCGCGTGGCGGCGGCCGGCACGAGCGAGAACCGGCCGAGCCCCGCGTCGGGCAGCACCGCGGCCACCCGTTCGCGCGAGCCCGACGCCAGCCCGCCGCGCCGGCCGAGCGGGCTGTCGGCTGGCACGGCCGCCCGCGGTGGCACGCGAACCACGACCTCGGCACCCGAACCCGTGCCGAGCGCGGCGAACAGCGGGGCGTTGACGTGCACGCGGAGATGGTCGGGGGCTGCCACGCCGGCGAATCCGAGTGCGGCGGGATCGTCGCACGCCAGCAGCGTGGCTCGCGCGGATCCGCGCGCGGACGTCCCGCTCGCCGTCTCGACGGTCGCCTCGACCACGATCGCCGGCACGAGGGGGCCCGCCTCGCCGTCCAGGTCGGCGGCGAGTTCCGCGGCGAGGTCCGCACGAAAAAAATCGTCGGTCACGACCGCCGCCTCGATGCCCCCGAGTCGCTCGAGGGCGACGTCGCGGAGGCCCCGCCGCAGCGCGGAGCCCACACCGAGCGCGCCGGTGATCGTGGCGGCCACGACCCCCGCCGCGGCCGCCAGCGCCAGGAGCTGCGGCCGCCAGGCCCGCACGAGCGCAGTGGCGAGCGCGGGCAACGAGCGCCGCGGACCGTCCGCACGCGTGTGCCCGCGCGGCGAGCGGCTCGGCGTGGGTCACGACCACGAGCATCCCGCCCGCCTCGGCGACGAGCTCGACCAGCAGGTCGGCCACGGCCGCGGCCGTCCGCGCGTCGAGCTGGCCCGTGGGCTCGTCGGCCAGCACGAGGCGGGGCGAGAGGAGGAGGGCCCGGGCGACGGCGACCCGCTGCCGCTCGCCCCCCGAGAGCTCCGCGGGCAGGTGGCCGCCTCGGCCCACGAGGCCCACGCGGTCGAGCAGCCGCGCCGCGCGGACGGCGAGGTCGGGGCCCGCGGGGCCCGTCGCGAGCGCCGGCAGCAGCACGTTGTCGAGCGCCGTGCAGCCGGCGAGCAGGTGGTGGTCCTGGAACACGAAGCCGACCCGCTGGTTGCGGAACGCGGCCCGCCCCGCCGCGTCGAGCGCGTGGGGATCGACGCCGTCGAGCCGCACGGTCCCCGACGAGGGCGGCTCGAGCCCGCCGAGGATCGCCAGCAGCGTGCTCTTCCCGGAGCCGCTCGGACCCATGATCGCCAGCCGGCCGCCCGGCGCGAGCGAGAGCGACACCTCGGCCAGCACCGGCAGCGGGCCGCCGGCCGCGGGATACGACTTCGAGACGCGATCGACCTCGAGCATGTCGGCCTCCGACTCCGCGCGGCCGGCCTCACGCCCCGACGCGATACGGCGCCAGCCGCGCGGCGATGTCGTCGGGGATCGGCACCGACTCGGGCCGGCGGCCCGGCCGCATCAGGCAGCGGACCGCGACGACCCGCCCCTTGGCCACCGGCGCGCCCGAGTGCGTGAAGGCGAAGCCGTAGGTGACGCTCGACGTGCCGAGCTTCTCGACCGCGACCGCCACGTCCACCTCGTCGCCGAAGCGGATCGCGCTCACGTAGTCGCAGGCCACGGAGACCCGCGGCCAGCTCGCGTCGATCCCGGGACCGCCCGCGTCGGGCTCCACCACGCGGATGCCGCAGGCCCGGAGCAGCTCGTGCTCGACCGACTCCATCCAGAGGAGAAACGCCGAGAAGTGCACGATCCCGGCGGCGTCGGTGTCGCGGAATTCCACGCGGCGGCGGGTCGTGAACGCCCCCGCCACGGGATCACTCGCCGACGTAGGGCAGCAGGGCCATGAACCGCGCCCGCTTGATCGCCTGGGTCACGGCGTGCTGGCTGGCCGCGGTGCAGCCAGTCTTCCGCCGGCCGAGGATCTTGGCCTGCCGGTTGACGAGCTTGCCGAGCAGCTCGAGGTCCTTGTAGTCGACATACAGCGGCCGGGGCCGCGCGCCGTCGATGAAGATCGGGTCGCGCCGCTTGACCTTGGCGCGGGGCTTGGCCTTCTTCTTGGCGAACTTGCCGAACTTCGGATTGGCGGGGGGCATCGTGTGCTCGTGGG
>JBJTPA010000057.1:0-9879 GCA_046074885.1 Planctomycetaceae bacterium | reverse complement strand
CTCGGTCCGCTGCAGTTCCCGCCAGCCGGCCGATGCGGACACCGCGGCCCCGCAGGCGATCAGGGCCGCCAGCGTCGCCCGCGCCCCGCCCGGACCGCGGCCTGCCGGCGGCCGCCGCTCACGAATGCTCCGCCGCCGAGTAGTTTGGCGCCTCGTGGGTGATGGCGATGTCATGCGGATGGCTCTCCCTCACGGCGGCCGCTGAAACCTGGATGAACCGCGCGTCGTTTCGGAGTTCGTCGATCGTCCGCGTGCCGCAGTAGCCCATGCCGGCCCGGAGGCCGCCGACGAGCTGGTAAACGAACACGCTCAAGGGCCCTTTGAAGGGCACCCGACCCTCGACTCCCTCCGGAACCAGTTTGTCGCCGCCGCGTCCGCCCTGCCGGTAGCGCTCGCTCGACCCCTGGACCATCGCCCCGAGCGATCCCATGCCGCGGTAGGCCTTGAACGTGCGGCCCTGGTAGAGGACCGTCTGTCCGGGGCTTTCCGCGACGCCCGCCAGCAGCACGCCGATCATGCAGCAGTGGGCCCCGGCGGCGATCGCCTTGGTGATGTCTCCCGAGTAGCGGATGCCTCCGTCGGCGATCACCGGCACGCCGGCGCCGGCCGCCTCCCGCGCCGCGTCCCAGACCGCCGTGATCTGGGGCACGCCGACGCCGGAGATGACCCGCGTGGTACAGATCGACCCGGGACCGATCCCGACTTTGACTCCATCCGCGCCAGCCTCGATGAGATCGCGACAGCCTTCCCGGGTTGCCACGTTTCCCGCAACCACCTCGATCGCCCAGCGTTTCTTGATCGCCGCGACGGTCTCGATGACGTTCTCCGAGTGACCGTGGGCGCTGTCCACGATGAGCACGTCCACGCCCTTCGCGATCAGGCTCTCGGCCCGCTCGAAGTCGAACACGCCCACGGCGGCCCCCACCCGCAGCCGGCCCTGCCGGTCCTTGCAGGCCTTGGGGAACCGCTTCATCATGTCGATGTCCTTGATCGTGATCAGGCCCGTGAGCAGCCCCTTGCCGTCGACGAGCAGGAGCTTCTCGACCTTGTTGGCCATCAGGATCTTCTCGGCCTCGTCGAGCGAGACGGTGCCGGTGGCCGTGACGAGGCCCGACTTCGTCATGATCTCGGCGATCGGCGTCTCGCCGCTCTCGAGGAAGCGGAGGTCGCGGCGGGTGATGATGCCGACGAGCTTCCGGCCGTCGCCGGTGATCGGCACGCCCGAGATGTTGTGCTGATCCATCACGTCGCGGGCCCGGGCCACGGTGGCCGACGGGGGGAGCGTGACGGGATCCATGATGATCCCGTTGGCGCTCCGCTTGACCTTGTCCACCTCCTCGGCCTGCCGCTCGACCGGCAGGTTCTTGTGGATCACGCCGAGACCGCCCTCCTGCGCGAGCGCGATCGCCATCTCGCTCTCGGTGACCGTGTCCATCGGCGAGCTGACGATCGGGATGTTGAGGCCGATGGTCCGCGTCAGCCGGGTGGTGACGTCCACCTCCGCCGGCACGACGGCCGACCGCCGCGGCACCAGCAGCACGTCGTCGAAGGTGATTCCGGTCGCAACGATTTTCCCGTCCATGCACGGCGTCCCCGGGGGGCGAAAAGCCGCGGATTATGCGGCGGAACGCCGCATCCGGCAACGACCGGCGGGCCGGAGCCACGTTTCCCGGCCGCGCGGCCGCATCCCGCACGGCGCGAAACCGTGTCCTACCCTTGTGTGTTCGCGGCGGACGGCCCGACACCGCCCGCCGCCTGGCCCGGTCACCTCCACGACGACCCACCGATGCGCATCCTCGACGAAGCCTCCGCCGCCCCGGTCCTCCGCGCCGTCTCGGCGCCCGAGGATCCCGTCACGCTCCCCGACGACGCGGCCTTCGCCGCCCACATGGCCCGCCGCCGCTACGGCACCTTCACGCTCACCGACGCCGTCCGGCCGGGCTGGCAGCTCGACGTGGTGCCGCGGTCCGGCTACCGCCACGACGCCTGGAACGACCCGCACGGCGGCACCCGCCTCGCCGCGCTGGTGGCCTCCGTCTCCGCCGAGGACCTGTTCGAGACGTTCCTCGAGCTGCTCGCGCCCCTCGGCGACGCCTGCGACGTGGTCCTCGACTCGTCTCACGAGGCCGCGGCCGGTCCGGTCTCGCGGACCCGCGAGGGCGTCGAGCGGCTGGTGCTCGAGAGCCTCCTCTGGGAGTTCGACGACCTGCTCCTCGACGACGGCTGCACGGGCATCGCCGTCATGCACCCGGAGCTCCCCATCGAGGTGCAGCTCGACGAGCACAAGTTGCTCGTCGTCTACGCCCCGTCGCGGCTCCCCTTCGAGCGGATCCTGCGGGCCCGCGGCCTGGGCCGCGACGACCGCCTCCGCGTGATCTCCCAGGGGGAGCACGTCCACTCCTCCCAAGCCCGCTTCGCCCGCCGCTTCGAGGAACTCGCCACCCGCCTGAGCGCCGACTGACCGGGAACACCCGCCATCCGGCCGGAAGCCCGGAGCGCGGGCGACGGGACAGTGCGGGCAATCCCCGCGCTGGCGCTTGGGGCTTCCTGTCGGACTGACCGCGAACGCGGGCCGGTTTTGGCCTTGAGCCGGGACGGCGGTTCCTCCATCTTCCCGCTCCCGCCGGCACGGCCGCCGGCGGCCCCGCGGAGGAAGCGGCCGATGGACCGGATCGCGAGGCTCGTGACCGTCGTGGCCACGCTCGCCGTCTGCCTCGCCCGCGCGCAGGAACCGCTGCCCGCGCCCGTCCAGCCCAACCCCTTCGTGCCGCTGCCGGAGGGCACGGTCGTCGGGCCCGCGGGGCCCGTGGTGACCCCGCTGCCCGCCGTGCCACGGAGTTCGGCCGTGATCCCGCCGCTCGACGCCGAGCAGGTGTGGACGCAGATGGTGGACGTCTGCGACGACTACTTCAAGATCCACTCCGAGCAGCGGGTCGTGTTCTCCGGCGGCGTGCCCACCGAGGGCCGCATCGACACCTTCCCGCAGACCGGCGCCACGATCCTCGAGCCCTGGCGGGCCGACTCCGTCGGCTGGGGCGAGCGCTGGGAGGCCACGCTCCAGTCGATCCGCCGCGTCGGCACGCTGCGGCTCATCCCCGATCCCGCCGGCTGGCGGATCGAGGTCGTGGTCAACAAGGAACTCGAGCACCTCGCCCGGCCGATGCGGGCCACGACGGGCGGTGCCTCGTTCCGCAACGACGACTCGCTCTACCGCTACGGCACGCCGCTGCCCACGCTCGGCCAGCAGGTCGGCGACCAGCCGCGGCCGGTGGCGGCGCCGACGCCCAACGTCGGCTGGATCCCGCAGGGCCGCGACCCGCTCCTCGAGCAGCGGATCCTCGGCAAGGTGCTCGCGAAGCTGGGCGTCGCGCCGCTCGCGCAGCCGGAGCCCTACTACCAGCCGCCCGACGGGGCGGCGCAGCCCGGCGGCCAACCTGTTCCCGGCCCGCAGCCCGCGCCGGGTCCCGTGTACGGCGCTCCGATCCCTCCGGAACAACTCCCGCCGGGCGCCGTCATCGCCCCGGGCCCCGCGGTCCCGATCGAGTCGCTGCCCATGCCACGGTAGGGTTCACTCACGACACCGGCGGGCCGCTCGCGCGTCTCCGTCTCGGCAGGCGGAACCCAAGCCGAGCAGATGCGTTGGTGTCCAATGGGTGACACGTTGCAGATCGTGCTTCCGGGAAGGCAACTCCGCCCGAACTTCGCCCATATCGCCCGCGGGCGGGCCGGGCCTGCGGCATGTCGTCCGTTCATTGAATCACTTTCACGAGGATATCGATGCACGTAGGAATGGCACTCGACGCACGTCTCCCGGCGCGACGCTACGGCGGGACAGAACGAGTGGTGACCTGGCTGGCCAAGGGGCTGGCCATGGCAGGGCACAAAGTCACGCTCCTCTGCGCACCCGGATCCACGTCCCGGTATGCCACGGTGATTCCTTACGATCCGGGACGACCAGTGCGCGAGCAAGTCCCGGACTCGGTAGACGTGCTCCATCTGCACCGTCAGAGAGACGTCCCCGATGATCGGCCTGTCTGCGTCACCCATCATGGCACGACTCGCAACCCGGAGGTCTTCCATCAAAACACCATTTTCATTTCGGCAGACCACGCCCGCCGGAACAATGGCTCCGTCTTCATCCATCATGGACTCGATCCCGATGACTACCCCCCGCCCGACTTGCGTGCCGACTTCCGCGACCTGACGTTCCTCGCGAAGGCATCCTGGCGCGTGAAAAATGTGCGCGGTGCAGTGCGCATCGCCCGCCTGGCAAAGCGGAACATCCATGTGCTCGGGGGCCATCGCGTGAACTTCAGCATGGGATTCCGCCTGACGCTCGATCCGCGAGCCCGCTTCCACGGCATGGTCGATGACACGACGAAAGGCAAATTTCTCCGGGATTCCTCCGGTCTCGTGTTTCCGGTTCTTTGGCATGAACCCTTCGGAGTGGCCGTCATCGAGGCCATGTTTTATGGCACGCCGACCTTTGCCACCCCCTTCGGCAGCCTTCCCGAATTGGTGACCGACGATGTCGGCGCTCTGTCGGGCTCCTGCGCGGATTTGGCCGCGGCGATCCAGACGCGGCGCTACTCCCGGGAGGCGATTCATGAACGGTGGCGATCTGCCTTCACGATTCATCACATGACCGATGCTCACGTGCGTCGCTATTCCCAATTGATGCGGGGAATTTCCCTGCACCCGACCCCCTTCAAATCGCCGCCAACCCGGGATCCGCGGCTGTTCCGGATGACGGCCTGATGAACCGGATCGTGGCGGCCCGGATCTGTTCGCGGCCACGTCGGCGCCATCAGCGGTGGTCATGATGGCGATCATGATCCGAAAGTCGACGTTGCGTGCAAAGGAGTCCGTGAGCCGGCCCTCCTCCGGCACCTGCAGCAGCACGCTGACAACGCCGCGATGGAAGATACGGCTTCGGCGGCGTCACGTGGCGGGGCTCCGGCCCTCCCTCCGAGTCACCACGCGGAATGTTCTCCGACTCTCATGGGCCCCGGTTCAAAGACCGCGGGCGTCGGCGGCTGCGGTGAAGCGGCCACTCGCGGCGGATGCAGGCTACGTCTTCAGCCGCGCGATCGTGAACGAGCCGTAGGTGTGGACGCGGTCGAGCGGGTGGAGCCGGTTCGCGAGGTCGTCCTCGAACTCGAGCAGCTCGCCGACCGTCCGCTGCCGGCCGTCCACCGTGACGCGGACGTCCCTCACGAAGTCGCTGTTGAAGCCGCCGCTCCGCCAGATGAGCCGGGCACCGGGCGCCGCCCGGTCCACGATCGCCTGCCACTCGCTCTCCAGCAGCGGGAAGAACCGGTCGCGGAGCCAGTCCATGTGGTCGAGGAGCACGAACCGCGAGACCGTCCGCCCGTGCTTCTCGAGGAATCCCTGCACGGAGTCGATGTGAGTCGTCACCCGGTCGATGAGCCCGGCCTTGAGCCGGGCGAAGTTCTCCTCGACCAGGTACTCCGGACAGCAGCCCCGCGTGTAGCTGCCGTTCATGTAGACCCGCCAGAAGTAGTTGTCGTGGATGGGCAGGTCGGCGACGGCCCCCTCCACGCACTCCTGCACGAACCGCGCCAGGTCGCCGGAGTAGGTGGCCTCGATCTGCCGTCGCTGGGCGAGCGGAACCCCGAGCAGGGCCATCGTCGTGTCGCGGTTGAGCACGAACTTCAGGAGGCCCGAGAACCGGTGCCGGAAGTGGCGTTCCCAGATCTCGCGCTGCTCCGCCACGCTCCCGGCGGCGAGCAGCCGCTCGAGATGCGGCCGGACCTTGAGCACGTGGTCGGTATAGACCTTCGCCATGCGGGCGAAGAACCCGGAGGTGCCGCGGAAGTAGAAGGAGCACCGTGGGTGGTCGAACCAGCCGATCTTCGCGTCCCAGAACCCGCGCGACGCCTCCGGGAGCAGCGGCCGCAGCTTCTCCGCGTAGACCCGCCGCACGCCCGGCAGCCGCCCCTCGCCGAACAGCCGGAAGAAGTCGTCGAACTCCAGGCCCCGGATGCCCGCCAGCTTGAGGTCGAGGAGGGCGTTCTGCCGCGGGTTCATGTCGACCGCGTGCACGTGGTTGGGGCCGCACAGGGCGTAGTCGAGCGCGTTGCAGCCCGCCGACGTGATCACGAGCACGTCGTCGGTCGGCCCGATCCGCAGGGCCTCGCGGTCGAGCCGGGGGTCCTCCCAGCAGGTGTTGTAGACCAGGTTGTTGCGGTGCACCGCATCGAACATGCGGCGGCTGATCGCGTCGAGGATGGGCATGCGTGCGGCTCTCGCGGTGCTGGCGACTACTTCTGCGCCCGGGCCCGGTCCTCGAGCTCCTTGAGGAAGGCGTTGATCTGCTCCGCCTGATCGCCGGCGTTCGCCGCCGCCTTCCGCTGCGTGGCGAGCGCCGCGGGGAGGTCGCCCTTGACGGCCAGCAGGTGGGCGAGCGTGTCGAGCACCGATCCCTCGTCGGGCACGAGCGCTGCCGCCTTCTGCGCGGCTCCGATCGCCGCGGCCACGAGGGCCGGCGCCGGCTTCGCGCCGTCGTTCGCGGCGGTCACGACGTCCCAGGCGAGCTCGTTCAGCGACTCGGGCGAGTCGCCCGCCTGCTGCACCGCCGCGGCGAAGGCCTCCGCGGCGCGGGCGTCGCCGGCCCGGATCGCCAGCCGCGCCCGGATCGCCACGAGATCGGCCCGCAACTCGCTCCCCTTCACGCCCCGCAGCAGCCCCTCGACGCGGTCGAGCGCCGCGGCGGACTTCCCGTCGTCGAGCAGCCCGGAGATCTCCTCGAAGGCGGCCTCGACGGCGACCCGCTCCTTCGTCTCGGCCGCGTGCGCCGCGCGGTCCCAGGTGCCGGCCACGACCTTTTCCAGCGGTTCGTCCATCTCCATCGGGTGGCCGATCCACTCGATTTCCCCTTTCCGGCCGACGATGAACGCGGTGGGGATGCCGTTCTGCCCGGCAGCCTCCATGTAGCCGGCGTTGACGGAGCCGTCGGGGTCGGTCGCGAGCCGGTACTTCCGCGTCAGCTCACCGAACGTGGCGTCGCCCGCCTTCCCGCCCAGGAACTTCCCGATCGTCGCCACGTCCTCGTCGCTGACGCCGATGATCGTCACGCCCTTGCCGGCGAACTTCTCCTGCGTCGCGGCGAGATGCGGGATGCTCTCGCAACACGGGCCGCACCAGGTGGCCCAGAACTCGACCACGTAGACCTTCCCGGGCTCGAACGCCCGGATCGGCTGCGCGCCGGCCGTGGAGTCGAACCAGTGCGCCACGTCGATCGCCGGGGCCCGCGAGCCGATCTCGAGGTCGACCGCACCGGCTCGGCCGGCGACCGTGACGGCCGCCGCGACCAGCGTTCCCGCGATCAACCGCGCTGTGATTCCGGACATGACACGCCCTCCCGTTGCTGATACGGCGAACAACCGCTGCTCATGCCTCGTCGGTCACGCAGCCCCGCGAGGCGGGCGCCACGCAGCGGACGTACTTCCCGAGGATGCCCCGGGCCGCCTTCGCCGGCGGGGCGGCCCAGGCCGCACGGCGGCGGGCGAACTCCTCCGCGGCGACCTCGGCGTCGAGCGTGGCGGCCTCGGCGTCGATCACGACGACGTCGCCGTCACGCAGGAGCGCGATCGGGCCGCCCTCCTGCGCCTCGGGAACGACGTGGCCCACGATGAAGCCGTGGGACCCGCCGGAGAAGCGGCCGTCGGTGATCAGGGCGACGTCGTTGCCGAGCCCCGCGCCCATGAGCGCCGACGTGGGCGTGAGCATCTCGGGCATGCCGGGGCCGCCCTTGGGGCCCTCGTAGCGGATGACGACGACGTCGCCACGACGGACCCCTCCCTGCTCGAGCGCCGCGAGCATCGCCTCTTCGCTGTCGAACACGCGGGCGGGCCCGCGGAACCGCGAGCCCTCCTTGCCCGTGATCTTGGCGACGGCCGAGTCGGGGGCGAGGTTGCCGTGGAGGATCGTGATGTGGCCCGTCTTCTTGATCGGGTCCTCGACCGGCCGGATGATCTTCTGGCCAGCCGCGAGCCCGGCGTGCGCGGCGAGGTTCTCGGCGAGCGTCTTGCCGGTGACGGTCAGGCAGTCGCCATCCATGAGCCCCTTGTCGAGCAGGTACTTCATGAGGCCGCTCGTGCCGCCGACCGCGTGCAGGTCCTCCTGCACGTACTTCCCGCTCGGCTTCAGGTCGGCGAGGTAGGGGATCCGCCGGGCGGTCCTCTGGAAGTCGGCCGGGCCGAGGTCCACCTCCACCGCCCGCGCCATCGCGATCAGGTGGAGCACGGCGTTCGTCGAGCCGCCGAGTGCCATGATCGTGACGATCGCGTTCTCGAACGCGCGACGGCTCATGATGTCGCGCGGCTTGAGGTCGCGCTCGAGCAGGTGCCGCACCGCGGCGCCGGCCCGCAGGCACTCCTGGAGCTTGTCGGGATGCTCGGCGGGGATCGAGGCGCTGTCGGGCAGGGCCATGCCGAGGGCCTCGATCGCCGTGGCCATGGTGTTCGCCGTGTACATGCCGCCGCAGGCGCCGGCGCCGGGGCAGGCGTGGCGGACCACGTCGGCCCGCCGGGAGTCGTCGATGCGGCCGGCCACGTACTCGCCGTAGCACTGGAAGGCCGACACGATGTCGAGGGGCGTGCCGTCGGCGAGGTGCCCGGCCCGGATCGTGCCCCCGTAGACCATGAGCGCGGGCCGGTTGAGCCGCCCCATCGCGATCAGGCAGCCCGGCATGTTCTTGTCGCAGCCCGGGATCGCCACGAGGGCGTCGTACCACTGGGCGTGCATCACCGTCTCGATCGAGTCGGCGATGATGTCGCGGGAGGGGAGCGAATAGCTCATCCCCTCCGTGCCCATCGAGATGCCGTCGCTGACGCCGATCGTGTTGAATCGCATCCCCACGAGCCCGGCCGCGAGCACCCCCTCGCGGACCTTCGCCGCGAGGCGGTCGAGGTGCATGTTGCAGGTGTTGCCCTCGTACCACATGCTCGCGATGCCGACCTGCGCCTTGTCGAGGTCGGCGGGCTGGAGGCCCGTGCCGAGGAGCATGGCCTGCGACGCCCCCTGGGACCGGGGCTGGGTGATCCGGGAACTGGTGCGGTTGAGCGGCATGGGCGGGCGGATTCTCGCCGGGGCGACGGTCGCGAAACGGTCGGCAGGATAGTATCCTCGCACCGGGTTTGGAAACCTCCGCCCGATGACCACGCGTCCCCAGTTCGTCTTCCTCGACCTCGGCAACGTCCTGTTCGCGTTCGACCGGGACCGGGCCTTCCGGCAGATGGCGGCCGTCTGCGGCGCCGCGCCGGAGGCCATCGCGGACGTGGTGCTGGCGGGCGGGCTGCAGGCCGACCTCGAGGCCGGCCGGATCGACTGGCCGGCGTTCCACGCCGAGCTCGGCCGGCGGACCGGCACGTCGAGCGATCCCGCGGCGCTCGCCCGCGCCGCGAGCGACATGTTCACGCTGCGGGCCGACATGATCCCGGTGCTCGCGGGACTCGAGCGGATCGGCTGCCCCTTCGGCATCCTCTCCAACACCTGCGCCATCCACTGGGAGCACCTGCGGGCCGGCGGCTGGGCCGCGCTCACCGGCGCCGTGTCGCAGGTCGTCCTCAGCTACGAGGTTGGTGCCGCGAAGCCGGACCGCCGGATCTTCGACGCGGCGGCGGTCGCCGCGGGCGTCGCCCCGGACCGGATCTTCTTCACCGACGACCTGCCGGAGCACGTCGCCGGAGCCCGCGACGCCGGCTGGGACGCGGAGCTGTTCTCGTCGGCCGGCGGCCTGATCGCGGCCCTCCACGACCGGGGCCTCAACCTGGGGCTGTAGCGTCACGTGGGCGAAGCCATCCATGGCCTTCGCCCACGTGGCCGACCGCGGGCAACGCCAAGGGTTGCCCGGGT
>JBJTPA010000056.1:0-3894 GCA_046074885.1 Planctomycetaceae bacterium | reverse complement strand
GCCGCGGCTTCGTCACCTCGCCGAGACAGCGGACCGCGAGGCCCGGCCCCGGGAACGGGTGCCGCCACACGATCCGCTCGGGCAGCCCGAGCTGGAGGCCGAGCTGGCGGACCTCGTCCTTGAAGAGGTCGCGGAGAGGCTCGACGAGGTCGAACTGCAGGTCCTCGGGCAGGCCGCCCACGTTGTGGTGGAGCTTGATCGTGGCCGCGGGGCCGTCGGCCGCCGCGCCGCTCTCGATCACGTCGGGATAGAGCGTGCCCTGCGCGAGGTACCGCGCGCCCCTGATCTTCGCGGCCTCGTCGGCGAAGCAGTCCACGAACGCCTTGCCGATCCGCCGCCGCTTCTCCTGCGGCTCCGTCACGCCCGCGAGCACCTCGAGGAACCGCGCCTCGGCGGGCACGACGTGCAGGTCGGATTTGAAGTGCGTCGTGAACTCCTCGATCACCGCGGCCGCCTCGTTCTTCCGCAGGAGGCCGTTGTCCACGAGGATGCACGAGAGCCGGTCGCCGATCGCCCGCGAGAGGAGCGCCGCCACGACGGCCGAGTCCACGCCGCCGGAGAGCCCGCAGATCACTCGGTCGGAGCCGATCCGCTCGCGGAGCGCGGCGATCGTGGCCGCGGCGAAGTCGTCGAGCCGCCACGAGCCCGAGCAGCCGCAGGCCCCGCGGAGGAAGTTGGCGAGGATCGCGCCGCCGGCGGCGGTGTGCGTGACCTCGGGGTGGAACTGGAGACCGAACACCGGGAGCGTGCGGTGACGGACGGCCGCCACCGGGCAGGTGTCGGTGCGGGCGAGCGGGACGAAGTCGGCTGCGCCGGCGTCCACCTGGTCGCCGTGGCTCATCCACACCTCGGTCCGCGGTGGCACGCCCGCGAACAGGGCGTCGGCGTCGAGCACGTCGAGGTGGGCCCGGCCGAACTCGCGCGCCCCGGCCTTCGCCACGCGGCCGCCGAGCGCCGAGCAGGCGAGCTGCATGCCGTAGCAGATGCCGAGCACCGGGATGCCGAGCCGAAAGATGCCCGGGTCGCACTTCGGCGCGGCGGCCTCGTAGACGCTCGCCGGGCCGCCCGATAGGATGATGCCGCGCGGGGCGAGCTCGCGGATCCGCTCGGCCGTCACGTCGTGACGGATGATCTCGCAGTAGACGTGCTGCTCGCGGACGCGGCGGGCGATGAGCTGGGCGTACTGCGAGCCGAAGTCGAGCACGAGCACGCGCTCCCGCTGCTGCGGCGCGGCGGCGACGGTGGCGGGTGCGGCCATGGTCGGATGTCGGGTCGGGAAAAACGCGGGAGTATACGCGGCACGCCCGCCCGCCGCGATGCGACCGCGCGGCCGCCGCGGGAGAGCCGCTTTTCCGGCCGCTGCTATAGTGGCCCCCATGCTCATCCTGCTCACCAACGACGACGGCATCTTCGCGCCCGGCCTCGCCGCGATGGAGCGGGCGCTGCGGCGCCTCGGGGACGTGCTCGTCGCCGCGCCGTCCACGGAGCAGAGCGGCGTCGGCCACGCGATCACGTTCCTCACGCCGCTCACCGCCAAGGAGGTCTTCGACGGCGACCGGCGCCGCGGCTGGGCCGTGGACGGCTCGCCGGCCGACGCGGTGAAGCTCGGGATCACCGAGTTCTGCCCGCGGCGGCCGGACCTCGTCGTCAGCGGCATCAACGCCGGCCTCAACGCCGGCATCAACGTGCTCTACTCGGGCACGGTCGCGGCCGCCATCGAGGGGGCGTTCTTCGGGGTCACGAGCGTGGCGGTGTCGCTGGAGTGGGACGAGCACGCCGACTTCGAGCGGGCGGCCGGGATCGGCCTCGGCGTCATCGAGGGCCTGCTCGCCCGGCGGCCGGCCGGCGGCAGCCTGTTCAACGTCAACATCCCGACCTGTGCGCTCGCCGGCGAGCGGCGGCTGCGGGTCGTGCCCATGAGCGTCGCCCGCTACGGCGAGGCCTTCGAGCGGCGGGCCGATCCGCGGGGCCGCGCATACTGGTGGGCGACCAACGAGCCCGCTCCGCCGCCGTCGGCCCACGAGACCGACGTGACCGCTCTCGCCGCGGGCGACGTGACGCTCACGCCGCTCGACTACGACCTCACGCACCGCGCCGCGGTGGACGCGCTCGCCGAGGGACCGTGGAACCTGGGCGGCGGCTGATACGGGTCACACGTGATCCTCACGCGTGATCCGACCCGTGGTCCGGTTGCCTCGCAACCGGATTGTGCGGCCGATCCACGGGCCGGATTCCAGTCGCGAGGCGACTGGGCCACGAGACGAGGTGATCGCGGAAGCGCGAGGCTCATGTGGGAACCGCATGACTCCCGGCCGGCACTCCTGCCGGGAATCCGTGCTTCTCGCCGGAACTACTTGAACGCGTCGAGCGGCGAGGTCTCGCCGCCCCCCTTCTTGGGCTTCGGTTTCGACTTGCCGGGCTTGGGCTTCGGGGCCGGCTCCTCTCCGACGTCCTCGATCGTGTCGGCCTTCGGCTTCGAACCGCGGCCACCCTGGTTCAGGGCCACCATGACCCCCAGGCCGATCGCGAGCAGGACGCCGGCCGCCACCGCGATCCACGCGCCCAGCGGCAGGCCGGCGAACGACAGGGGCGTCCGGGGCCGCGGCGGGTTCTCGGCGTCGTCGCCGCCCTCGGCCGCGGCGCGGCCGCCGTGACCGGCCTTCGCCGCCGCCTTTCGCGCGGCGGCCGGCGCCGGCCGCCCGCCTCCGCGACCCACGCCGGACGACGGCGGTGCGAACACGAGCGGCCCCGAACGGGCGCCGGACCCGGGCGGCCGCCGGCCCGCGCCGGAAGCCGGGGGCGCGAGCACGACGGGCCCCACGCCCGACGACGGCGGGCCGCCACCGCCCTGCGCGGCGGGACGCCGCGGCGGCAGTCGGCGTGGCATCGTGCCGGGCGTCGCGGCGACGGGGCCCGGGATCGCGCCGAGCCACGCGCCGAGCGAGTCGGCCACCTCCTTGGCGGTCTGCGGCCGGGCCTCGGGGTGCTTGGACATCATGCGGAAGTAGAGGTCGACGATCGCCGGCGGCACGTCGGGCCTCACGTCGAGCGGGTTCGGGGGCTGCGCTGTCTCGTGGGCGCGGATCCGGTCGGCGAGTTTGCCCCCCGGGTACGGCACCTTGCCCACGAGCAGGTAGTAGAGCGTGCAGCCGAGCGCGTAGATGTCGGAGCGGCTGTCGGCCTGGTGGCTGTCGCGGGCCTGCTCGGGGGCCAGGTAGTCGGCGGTGCCGAGCACCTTCTCGCCGTACTCCTGCGTGATCGAGCCGTCCTCGTCCCCCTTGCCCGCGAGCGCCAGGCCGAAGTCGAGGATCTTCACGGTGCCGCGCTTGTCGAGGATCAGGTTGGCCGGCTTGATGTCGCGGTGGACCACCCCCTCCTCGTGGGCGCACTGCAGCCCGAGGGCCGCCTGGCGCACGTAGTCGACCGCGTCGCGGACCGGCAGCGGTCCCTCCTGCTTCCTTGGCGTGGAGGTCGGTGCCCTCGACGTACTCCATCGCCAGAAAGTGGATGCTGCCCGAGGTGTCGAGGTCGATGGCCCGCGCGATGTTGTGGTGGGAGAGCCGGAACGCCTCGCGGGCCTCGCGCTCGAACCGGGCGAGGTACGACGACTTGTCCACGTTCTTCACCGGCAGCACCTTGATCGCCACCTTGCCGTGGAGATTGACGTGCTCGGCCAGGTAGACGCTGCTCATCCCCCCCGCCCCGAGGAGGCTGAGCAGCCGGTACTTGCCCAGCACGAAGCCCCGGTGCTTGCCCTTGCGGAGCTGGTCCGCCTGCCACTGGGTGAGCAGGCCCGCATCGACGAGGGCCCGCACGAGCCCGTCGGGCAGCGGCTGCGACCGGTCGGGCCACGCGGCGCAGGCCTCCTCCAGCCGCGCCTCGTCCACGAGGCCG
>JBJTPA010000055.1:0-2619 GCA_046074885.1 Planctomycetaceae bacterium | reverse complement strand
GACCGGGATCGGCGAGGCGGCCACCGCGCGGACGAGCACCTCCTCGTTGAAGCTCCACAGGTCCTCGAGGCTGCCGCCGCCGCGGACGAGTGCGATCACGTCGGGCGCGGGCACGAGCCGGGCGGCGGCGGCGAGCCCCTCGGCGAGTTCCTCGGCCGCGCCCGCCCCCTGCACCCGGCGCGGCACGACCACCACCTCGCTGCCGTGCCACCGCGCGAAGAGCGTCCGCAGGAAATCGGCGATCGCGGCGCCGGTGGGGCTCGTCACGAGCGCGATCCGCCGGGGGAAGGCCGGGATCGGCCGCTTTCGCGCCGCCGCGAAGAGCCCCTCGGCCTCGAGCCGGGCGTGGAGGCGGCGGAGCTGGGCCTCGAGCGCGCCGGTGCCCACCGCGTGGAGCCGGTCGATCGTGAGCTGGTAGGTGCCCCGCGGGGCGTAGACCTCGATCCGGCCGTGGCAGACCACCTCGAGGCCGTCGGCGGGCTCGATCGCGAGCTGCGGCAGCGTGCCCCGCCAGACCACGGCCCGCAGCAGCGCGCCCTCGTCCTTGAGCGAGAGGTAGACGTGTCCCGAGGAGGCCCGCGTGAGGTTCGAGATCTCGCCGCAGACCCAGACGTCGCCGAACCGCGACTCGACCTGCTCCTTGACGCGGGAGGTCACCTCCGACACGCTCATGGCGTCTTCGGGCGGACCGCGGCGATCGGAGACGTCCCGGGCGCTCATGGGGCGGCCAATGTAGCACGGCCGCCCCGCCGCGATCCCCGCCCCGCGCCACGCTCCACGACCACGATGCCGGCCGACCCCGAGCCCGCCGCCGCGACCGCGCCGCCCGCCGCCTCCCGCGGCGCGATGCTCGTCGTCTTTCTCACGGTGTTCATCGACCTGCTCGGCTTCGGCATCGTGCTGCCGGTGATGCCGCGGCAGGCCGGGCCCTATCTCGACGCGCTCGGCTGCTCCCCGGTGACGAGCGGTCTCGTCATCGGCCTGCTCTTCTCCTCGTTCTCGCTCATGCAGTTCCTCGTCAGCCCGGTCTGGGGCCGCCTCTCGGACCGCCATGGCCGACGGCCGATGCTGCTCATCAGCCTGGCGGGCTCGGTGGTCTTCTACGCCCTCTACGGCTGGGCGGTGACGATGCCGCCGAGCCGAGCGGCCCTGGCGCTCGGCCTCATGTTCGCGGCACGGATCGGTGCCGGGATCGCCGGCGCCAGCGTGGGCACCGCCGCCGCGGTGATCGCCGACTGCACGACGCCCGAGCACCGGGCCCGCGGCATGGCCCTCATCGGCATCGCCTTCGGCGGCGGCTTCACGCTCGGGCCGCTGATCGCCTACTTCGGCCTCGCGGCCTTCGACGAGCAGCCCTGGGGCGTCGGGGCGATCGCCTCGTTGCTCTCGCTCGTGGCACTGGGGATCGCCATCGCCGTGTTCCGCGAGACGCGACGGCCGGGGAGCCGCGCGGGGAAGGAACTGCCGGGCATCGCCCGCACCGCGGCCGTGCTGGCCATGCCGACGGTCGGCGCGATCGTGCTCGTCTACTTCCTCTCCATCGTGGCCTTCGCCAACTTCGAGGCCACGCTCGCCCGGCTCACGGAGTCGGCCTTCGGCATGACGGACCGGCAGAACTTCCTCGTCTTCGCGTTCATCGGCCTCATGCTCCTGCTCGCCGGCGGCGCCTACCGGCCGCTCGCGAAGCGGCTGCCCGAGACGCGGCTGCTCGGCGGCGGCGTCGCGCTCATGACGCTCGGCCTGGCGGCGATCGGCGGCGTGGCCTGGGCCCTCCGCGGCGGCCCGGGCACCGGCGGACCGGGACTCGCGGCGATCTTCTACGCCGCGGCCGCGGTGGCGGTGACCGGCTTCGCCTGCGTGAATCCCTCCGTGTCGGCGCTGATCTCGAAGCGGGCCGACCCGGACCGGCAGGGGGAGGTGCTCGGCGTCAACCAGGCGTTCGCGTCGCTGGGGCGGATCGTCGGGCCGTTCGCCGGGTCGATCCTGTTCTCGGCCCACCCGTCGCACACGCTCCCCTTCGCGGCGGCCGTGCTCGTGCTCGGCTGCGTTGCCGCGTTGCTGCCGCGGATCGCGCCGGTGCGTGTCTGACCGCCGGTGACCAGGAGTTCGCGGCCGTGAGCCTCGACCGCCGCCGATTCGGCCTCGTCGCCACCGCGACGTCTACGTCGGCTTCACGCCGACCGGCCGCCGGGTGCAGCGGTACCGGCGGGCGGCGCCGGCCATCTGATACGAGTCACGCTTGATCCTCCGGCGTGATCCGCCCCGTGGTCCGGTTGCCTCGCAACCGGATTGTGCGGTCGATCCACGGGCCGGATTCCAGTCGCGAGGCGACTGGGCCACGAGACGCGGTGATCGCGGCAGCGCGAGGCTCATGTGGGACCCGTATGATGGGACCCGTATGACCGGGCCGATGCTCCGGCGGTGTGCTGGATGAGGCGAACGACGCCGCAATGGTAGAAGCCCGGGGCCGCCGCACGGGGACGGCGGCACGGCGATCGCGTCGCGGGTTGCGGCCGCCCCGACCCGCGGGAAAGATGAGGGGACGCCGACCGTCGCGGCGCGACGGGGCATCCCGGTCATCGGGGCCGCCAGGGCCCGAGGGAGAGAGGGGTCCCGCCG
>JBJTPA010000054.1:0-11399 GCA_046074885.1 Planctomycetaceae bacterium | reverse complement strand
ACCCAAGCCGTTGGGGCATCCTTCTGGACGGGGCGTGATTCGTGCGGCGTTGCTGCGGCACCTTGGAATGCATCGTGTCCGTGGTGGGCAACGCCCTTGTTTCGACATGGGTGCAAACGCCGTGCCATCCGGCTTCGCGGCGGCGTGCCGTTGATGGCCTGACGGAAAGCCCGGTTTTTGTGGGGACCTCCCGAGAAACGCCTTTGCTGGTCGATATCGCGCATCCCCCCTACCCTGTCCGTTCCGGGCATCGACGCACGTTTTCGGTGCAGGTGGCTGCATCCAAGAAGGGCAGCGCCGTCGACGCTGGATCCGCTGGTGGCGGGGCGTCCGGTCGTGCGTGGCGAGGCGAAAGGATGGTGATGAAGCCAGGTACGCCGCTCGCGGTTCCCCCGGGGCTCCCGCGTGACGAACTCACGCGGCAACTGGCCCGCGAGTTCCCCGAGTCGGCTGGGCTGCCCGGCGAACCGGCCGCGGCGGCGGCCATGCCCTGGCGGGGCGGCCGCCAGGCGGCGCTCGCGCAGCTTGCCCTGCTCGATCCGGCCGACTATGCGCGGACGCGAAACCACGTCCAGGGCGCCGTCTCACGACTGTCGCCGTGGATCCGTCACGGCGTCCTGTCGCTGGCCGAGGTTCGCGATGCGGCGGTCGCGCGGGCCGGCGCGGGGGCGGAGAAGTTCGTCTCCGAACTGGGGTGGCGTGATTACTGGCGGCAGGTTCATGCGGCCCTCGGCGACCGCATCCTGGCTGCCGTGGAGCCGCCGGCCGCCACGCCGCGGGCCACGCCGCGCGATTCGATGCCGGCTGACGTGCTGGCGGCCGCCACCGGGATGGCCTGCATCGACGACTTCGTCCGCCGGCTCCACGAGACCGGCTGGCTGCACAACCATGAACGCATGTGGCTGGCGAGTTGGCTCGTGCATGTCCGCGGGGTCGAGTGGCGGGCCGGGGCCGCGTGGTTTCTCTCCCATCTGGTCGATGGCGATCCGGCGAGCAATTACCTCTCCTGGCAGTGGGTCGCCGGCACGTTCTCGGCCAAGCCCTACCTCTTCAATCGGGAGAACCTCGAGACCTTCACCGCCGGCAGTCACTGTCGTCGCTGCCCGGTGTTCGGCGCCTGCGACGTCGAGGGTGGCTACGACGAGCTCGCCGCGCGGTGTTTCGCCGCGACGGTGACCGATCGTCGTCCGCCGCGCATCCGACCCTCGCCACCGTGGCGGCCCGCCACCGGTCGCGCCCCGACGCGACCGCTCGCCTGGCTCACGCTCGACGCGGCGTCACCGGCCGGGCCCGCACTCGCGGGGCGGACGGACCGTCCCGCACTGTTCGTCGTCGATCCCACGTGGCTCGCGGCGGAACGGCCGGCGCTCCGTCGGCTCGTCTTCCTCTTCGAATGCCTCGCGGACGTGCCGGACGTGTCCGTGCTGGTCGGCGACCCGCGGACGCTCGTGCCGGCCCGGGCGCGGGCCCTGGGCTGCGACGGGGTGACGGTCGCGGACACGCCGTGCCCGCGGGTGCGCGGCGCGGCGGCCGCGATCGCGCGCGAGATGCCCGTCGCCGTCGCCGCGTGGCCGAGGTTCTGCGATCACGCGCGGGCCGACGACCTCGGCCGCTTCTCGCGCTGGTGGAACCGCGTCCGGGCGACGGCCCTCGAGCCCACCGCCCGGCAGGCCGGCTGAGGCGCGGGCACCACGGGCCGCCCGCCCTGCGGCAGTCCCGACCGGCGTGTCGGCCTTGGAAAACATGGCCCGTAGGCACCTCCGCGGCGGATGCCGCCCGGGGGGTGACCGCCAAAAACCGTGTGTTTTTTGGGGTCTGGGCGTTTTTTGTGGGTTGCAATTTCGTTTCCCGAGCCCACAATCTTGCGAACGTTCGGCATTTCCGCCGAGTTTTTCGAGCGCGGCGCGGGTTCGGGCCGCATCCGATTTCCTGGTTGTTTTCCCGTTTGGAGGAACACGAGATGGCGAAGAAGTCCGGTAGCAAGCCCCTCACCAAGACCGAGATCATGCGGAACATCTCCGAGACGACCGGTCTGCAGAAGAAGGACGTCGTGGCGGTCATGGAGTCCCTCACGTCCGAGATCCAGCGGGCCCTCAAGGGCTCGGGCATCGGCGTGTTCTCGATCCCCGGCCTCGTCAAGATCGAGCGCCGCAAGGTTCCGGCCCGCCCGGCGCAGAAGGGCGTGAAGAACCCCTTCACCGGCGAATTGCAGGACCGTCCGGCCAAGCCGGCCAGCGTCAAGGTCCGCGTCCGCGCCCTGAAGAACCTCAAGGCGATGGTGGCCGGCTGATCGGCCGCGTCACGACGACACCATCGATCGCACCCGCGGGCGGCGCCGGCAACGGCGCCGCCCGCGGCTTTTTCCACGGCGGCGCCGTGATGCGTCGCGCCGCCGTCAGCCGAAGAGCTGCGTCCAGAATCCCTTCCAGCGGCCGAGCCCCGTCCGCGGCTGGCGGCCGAGCATGTTCCTGTGGTGGCCCGGCGAGTGCCACCAGGCCTCGATCGCGGCCGTTCCCGAGTCCGAGCCGCTGAAGATGTTCTCGGCGCTCGCGGACGTGCCGGCAGCCTCGGCCCGGCGCCACGGCGTCTCCCGGCCCGACACGGGCGACTCGTGGTCGAAGAAGCCCCGCTCGTCCATGTCGCGCGAATGGACGCGACAGGCCGCGACGAGTTTGGCGTCGATCGCCTGCGCGGGCAGGCCGGCCAGCACGCGGATCACGTTCAGCCGCACCACGCCGCGCGCCTCCTCGGGATCGAGATCCCGCGCGAGGCCCGCGTTGGCCGTCAGCACCTGCCGGTCGGCGGGCGTGACCGGCCCGGCAAGCAGGCAGCCGAACTCCTCGGCGGCCACGAGGTCGCGGGCGAACCGCTCGGCGGCGGCATCCTGTACGCGCCTGTGGTCGGCCGCCGGCGCCGCGCCGGCGCACCGGAGCAGCACGTCGTTGAGCGCGAGCAGCGCGGCCCGGTCAGCCGCGAGCGTCGCGTCGGCGGCGAGCACCTCCGCAGGGGTCACCGCGAACAGCAGCTCGAGCCGCGCCAGCGCCGGATCCGAGCGGGCCACGATCGTCTCCTTCGTCAGCCCCTCGTCGGCGGCGACGTCGAGGATCGTCTTCCGCAGGTCGGCGACCTCCGCCGCGCCGCCGCCCTCGCGGCGGCGGGCCTTGAGCACCTCCGCGGCCGCGCGCTGGAACCGCGCGGCATAGGGCTGGCGGAGCCGGGCCAGTTCGCCGCGGGCTGCCGTCGCGAGCTTGGCGACCGCGTCCGGACCGCCGGCGAGCAGCGTCGCTGCGGGCGCCTCGCGATCCGCCGGATCACGGGCCCGGCGGAAGTCCTCCACGAGGGGCCGCACCCGGCCCGGCGTCAGGGTCTCCGCGGCGGGCACGGCCGGCGGGGCCAGCGGCAGGATCCAGGCGGCGAGCCCGGCGACGGCGGCGCGCACCACCCGCGCGCGGGCGGAAGCCTCGCGCCCCCGCGTCGCCACCTCGCCCGCCGCGTGCCACAGACGTGTCATGAACGTGAACCCTATCGCGCCCGGCAGCCACCCTGCCAGTGGCGGGAACGTGGTAGCCTCCCGGGCCATGGACGAACCACGTGCCGCCCCGGCGGCCGCCCCGGTCCGCGGGCGGGCGCCGCTCGTCGCGCTCTGCAGCCTGGCCGCGATGCTGGCCGCGACGCCGCTGCTTGCGTGGTCGACCGCCGCCGTCCTCGGCCGGGAGTCCTCGTCGCCGCTCGACTGGGTGTCGCTGCGATTCGGTCCGCGGGCCGAGTACGCCGAGTTCAGCCGCCGCTTCGAGAGCGGCAGCGTGGCCGTCGCGACGTGGCGGGGCTGCGAGCTCGACTCGGCGGCCCTCCCGGCGCTGGCGGAGGCCTGCGTGGGGCCCGACGGGCCACGCGACGCCCGGGGCCGGCCCTGGTTCGACTCGGCCGTGTCCGGCCCCGCGATCCTCGCCCGGCTCGTGGGTCCGCCCGTCGAACTCGACCGCGAGGAGGCGATCCGGAGGCTCCGGGGCGTGCTCGTGGGGCCGGACGGCCGCACGACGTGCCTCGTCGTGGGGTTCACGCGGGAGGGCATCGCCGACCGGCGGGCGGCGGTCGCGTGGCTGCGGCGGAAGTCGCTCGAGGCCACCGGCGTGGCCGAGGCCGACCTGCACGTCGCCGGCCCGATGGTCGAGAACGTCGAGATCGACTCCAAGAGCAACGAGACGCTGCTGGGCCTCGCCCCCTGGGTGGCGATCGTCATCCTCTCGCTGACCTGGTTCTCGCTGCGGTCGGCGGCCTACGCGGGGCTCGTGTTCTTCGTGGCCGCCTGGAGCGTGGGCCTGGCGTTCCTGACCATGGACGCCGCCGGCGACCGGATGAACCCGGTGCTCGTCGTGATGCCGGTGCTCGTGCTGGTGCTCGGCGTGTCGGCGGGCATCCATCTCGTCAACTACCTCGCCGAGGCACGGGCGGCGGGGCCCGACCGCGTGGCCGGCCGCGCGATCCGCCTGGGCTTCATGCCCTGCCTGCTCTCCGCGGGCACCACCGCGATCGGGCTGGTCTCGCTCGTCGTCAGCGAGCTGGAGCCGATCCGCGTGTTCGGCCTGCACGGCGCGATCGGCGTGATGGGCTCGCTGGTCGCGGGGTTCCTCGTGCTGCCGGGGCTGTACGAGCGCTGGCCGCCGCGGCGGACCGGCGGCACGCTCGCGGATGGCGAGCCGGCCGCGGGGCGGCGGGTCGCCGACGCGGTCGTCCGCCACGCCGGGCCGATCGTGGCCGTCTGCTTCGCGGCGATGGCGGCGGCGGGCGCCGGCGTGTCGGGCGTGCGGACGAGCGTCCGCCTCGACCGCCTGTTCGCGGCCGACAGCCGGCTCATCCGCGACTACGCGTGGATCGAGGACCACGTCGGCCCGACCGTGCCGATCGAGGTGGTGGTCGCCTTCGGCCCGGACAGCGACGTGCGGGTTGCGGACCGCGTGGCGATCGTCCGCCGGGTCGGCGAGCGGCTCGCCGGGATGCCGGGCGTGCGCGGGGTGCTGTCGGCGGCGGCGTTCCTGCCCGAGGAGGCCGACGCGGGCGCGCTCCGGACGGCCGCCCGCCGCGTGATCACGGCCCGCCGGCTCGCCCAGCAGCTCGCGGCCATCGACGACCTCAAGTACGTCCGCGCGGAGGCCGGCGGCGAACGCTGGCGAGCGACGGCCCGCGTGCCCGTGCTCGCCGACATCGACTACGGCGACTTCCTGGAGCGGGTCCGCGTCGCCGTGGCCCCGGTGGTGGAGGAGGCCGGCGGCGCGGGGCGGGGCGTCTCGTTCTCCTGCACGGGCGTCATGCCGGTGGTGCACGCCATCCAGAACGCGCTCCTGGCCGACCTGTTCGTGAGCTTCTTCTCGGCGCTGGCACTGATCACGGTGGTGATGATGGTCGTGGAGCGGGGTGTCGCCGCCGGCCTCGTGGCCATGGTGAGCAACGTCTTCCCGATGCTGCTCGTGTTCGGCGTGCTCGGCTGGTGGCGGGCCCGCCTCGACATCGGCAGCGGGATGACGGCGTCGATCGCGTTGGGCATGGCGATTGATGGCACCCTCCACTTCCTCACCTTCTTCCGGCGGTCCCGGGACGCCGGGGCCGACGCCGCCGCGGCGGTGCGGGCGGCGTACGCCCACTGCGCCGCGGCGATGACGCAGGGCACCGTGGCGTGCGGCCTGGGCATGCTCCTGTTCGCGGCCAGCTCCTACGTGCTCGCGCAGCGGTTTGCCTGGATGATCGTGACGCTCATGGCGCTGGCGCTGGCCGGCGACCTGGTGCTCCTCCCCGCGATGCTGGTGGGGCGGCTCGGCAGGGTGTTCGCTCCAGCCCGCCGCGGCTGAACCCGCGGGCGGCTTCGCGCGGCTTGTGCGGGAGGGGACGACCGGTAGACTTTCACTCCTGGAATCCGCGGGCAGGCACGGCCTCGTGCGGACCGGTTCACACGGCCCGGAGGCCGGGGCGATGGCACGGACGAACATCCTGATCACCGGCTCGGCCGGCCTCGTGGGCATGCACGTGCTCTACGAGCTGCTCGGCGACCGCGACGCCGACCACACGATTCACGCGGTCCTGCGGCCCTCGCGGTCGGGCGGGGCCGGCGAGCGGCTGTCCGGGCTCCTCTCCAACCCGTGGATGCCGGACCGCCTGCGGGGGGCGGTCGAGGCGGCGGCGGGCCGCGTCCGCCCGCTCGAGGTCGATCTCCGCGACGGCCCGGCCCTCGCCCGGAGCGTCCGCGACGCCGTCCCCGCGGGCGAGCCGCTCACGGTCGTCCACTGCGCCGGCTCGGTGAACCTGGAGAACTCCGGCGCCGCCGCCGAGGACGTGGCGGAGCACAACGTGCTCGGCACCCGCGTGCTCCTCGACTCACTCGGCGGCCGCGTGGACCGCTTCGTGCACGTCAGCACGGCCTATTGCTCGGGCGTCGACCAGGGGGTCGTCGGCGACGACTACCTTGGCCTCCAGGGGCGGACCTACCGCAATCCCTACGAGGCGTCGAAGGCGGCGGCGGAGATCGAACTCGCAGCGAAGTGCCGCGACCGCGACATCGGGCTGCACATCGTCCGTCCCAGCATCATCTGCGGCCGGGTCATGGACGCCCCCCTCTACTACACGCCGAAGTTCGATGTCTTCTACGGCTGGCTGCGGTTCTTCTGGCAGATGCGGAAGGCCGGGCTCCACGGCGGCGGCGTGCGGCTCGCGATCCCTGCGGGCTCGACGATGAACGTCGTGCCGGTCGATTACGTCGCCCGGGCGGTCGCGCGGGCGGCCAGCGTGGACGTGGGCCAGGTCAACGTGGTCAGCCCGGCCCCGGTGCCGACCCGCCTCGTCTGCGCGGCGGGCCTGGCCTGCATCGGCTACGACGACGTGCGGTTCGTGGACGCGTTGCCCGCCGATCCCACCCGGCTCGAGGAGGTCTATGCGGCGAGCGTGGGCCGGCTGTTCGAGGCCTACATCGACGACGCCTCGACCACGTTCTCGGCGGACGGCGCGGAGTCGTTCATGCGGCCCGTCGAGTTCCCCGCGATGCTGCCGCACCTGTCGGGCATCGTCTCGTTCGCGATCGACCACGAGTTCGACGACCGGCGGATCGACATGCCCCGCCCGGCGCCGGCGATCGTCCCGGTGACGGTCCCTCACTTCGACGGCCAACGTGCCTGGGAGGCCACATGAGCGGTGCCGTGGACGAGGCAGAGGTCTTCAAGCGGGTGTCGGCCGTCATCGCCAAGGTCCTCGACGTGGACGAGGCGTCGGTGAAGATGGAAAGCGACCTCGTCGCCGACCTGGGCGCCGACTCCATCGACCGCATGACGCTCGTCATGGCGCTCGAGGACGCCTTCCAGCAGCGGGTGCCCGAGGAGGACCTGCCGAAGCTGACGACGGTCGGGCGTACCGTGACCTACATCGCCGGGCGGCAGCGGGCCGCGAACGCCTCGAGCCCATGAGCCGCCGGGTCGCGATCACCGGCCTGGGGGCCCGCACCTCGATCGGCTCGACCGTCGGGGATTTCTGGCGGGCCTGCCTGGAGGGCCGGACCCGCGTGGCGCCGATCCCGGCCCGGTGGCGCGACTTCCACCGCTGCAACTCGCCGGTCTGGGCGCCGCTGCCTCCCGACGTGGACGACGACGGGATCGTCAACGACATCGAGCGGACGAAGCTCGACCGGGTGGCGGTCCTCGCCATGCGGACGGCCGCCGAGGCGCTCGCCGCCGCCGGGCTGCCCTTCGAGCGGACCGACAGCAAGCACAACCGGTACGCGATCCCGGGCCTCGACCCCGGGCGGGTCGGCGTCTGCGTCGGCACCGGCGTGGGGGGCGTGACGTCGCTCCTCTCGAACGCCGCCCACCACATGCTCGCGAAGCAGGTGCCGCGGCTCTAGGAACTCGCGGAGCCGCTGGCCCCCGACGCCCCCGAGCGGGCGGTGATCGAGCGGATGCGGGCGGACATCATGATCCCGTTCCGCACCAACCCCTTCACGGTCTCGATGATCATGCCCAACGCCGTGTCGGCGAACGTGGCGATCAAGTTCGGGCTCCACGGCCTGGCACAGACCGCCTGCTCGGCCTGCGCCTCGGGCACGGTGGCCCTCGGTGCGGCGCTGCAGGCGCTGCGGGCCGGCACGGTGGACGTCGTGGTCGCGGGGGGCGTCGAGTACCTGGGCGACGAGTACGGCATGGTGTACCGCGGGTTCGACATGGCCCGCACGCTCGCCGTGCGGGACGACCCCGCGTTGTCCGACGACGCCCTGAACCGGCCCTTCGACGCCGGCCGCACCGGGTTCCTGTTCAGCGAGGGGGGCTGCGGCATCCTCGTGCTGGAGACGCTGGAGCACGCCCGGGCCCGGGGCGCACCGGTGCTCTGCGAACTCGCCGCCTACGGCGAGACGTGCGACGGCTCCAACATCATGATGATCGATTCCGACGGCGTGCAGATCGCCCGGATGCTCGAGGGCGTCGTCGCGGCGGCCGGGCTGCAGCCCGAGGACGTGGACTACGTCAACGCCCACGGCACCGGCACGCGGCTCAACGACGACATCGAGGCGTCGATCATCGACCGCCTGTTCGGCCGGGGGCCGCTCGTGAACTCGACGAAGTCGCTGCTCGGCCATACGATCGGGGCCAGCGGGGCCCTGGGCGCGATCGTGGCGGCCCTGTCGATCCGCGACGGCACGACCCACCCCTGCCGCAACCTCGTCGATCCGATCGCCGACCTGAATTTCGTGCGGGAACCGGTCCGGCGGCCGATCCGCACGGCGATCGCCCAGGCCTTCGCCTTCGGCGGCCACAACGCCGCCGTCCTGTTGCGGGCCGTGGACTGAACGCGAGGGATGTCCGCATGCGGATCCGGTGGCTGGCCTCGGCGGTGGTGCTCGTCGCGACCGCACCGGGGCTCGCCGACGATCCCGCCGGCTGGCCGCGGTGGCGAGGACCGGAGGGGGCGGGCCAGGGGGCGCGGCGGTGCTCCCCCGCGACTGGGACGAGGTGGCCTGGCGCTGGAAGGTGCCGCTGCAGGGCGCGGGCCACGCGTCGCCGGTCGTGGCGGACGGCCGCACCGTGTCGTCCCCGGTCGTCGTCGATGGACTCGTGATCGGCACCTGCGGCGAGGGCGGCGGCGACAACCTGCTGGTCGCCGTGCGGCTGCCGCCGGGGGCCGGGAACGCCGACGCGGCCACCGCGGAACCCGAGATCGCCTACCGGCTCGATCGCAGCGTGGCCCCTACGTGCCGACGCCCGTGGGGTCGGGCGGCCGGCGGCGCCGTGATCAACGTCTCGGCCGACGGCGAGGTGGTGGCCATCGCGGACGGCGACGCCTTCGTCGAACTCGGCCGCCCCCCTCTCGGCGAGGACTCGCGGGCGACGCCGGCCGTCGCCGGCGACCGGCTCATCCTGCGGAGCGTCGGCCACCTGTTCTCGCTCTGACCGGGGCCGTCGCGCGTGCTCCCCGACCGACCCCCGGGGGCGACTGCCTCACCCGGGAAAACCTGGAGTGGACGGGGCCGGAATCGAACCGGCGACACACGGATTTTCAGTCCGTTGCTCTACCAACTGAGCTACCCGTCCGCGCCGCTGCGCGCGACCCGACAAGTGTCGAAAGCCGGGGCGGACGTGTCAACGACCCGCGATGATCAGCGGTGCCGACGGCCGAGCTTGCCGGCTGCCTGCACCGCCGCCACGAACAGGAAGGCCACCCAGCCGCACGCGGTCGGCGAGACCGGCCCCAGCAGCTCGGCGAAGCCACGCCGATCGATCCCCCGGACGACCATCAGCACGATGGCGAAACCGACGCCGGCCGCGACGGCCGGCACGAGCACCTGCGCCGCCACGGACGCGGCACGCGACAAAACCGCGAGCGATTCCTCCAGGACCGCCGGGTCGTCGTCGCCGGCCCGCAGCGCCACGAGCGGGGGCGGCTTGGAAGCGGCGGCCTCGAGGACCGGCCACGCCGGCTGGGCGCCGCGGTCCCCGCCCCACGAATCGCCGGCCGGAGGCGCGACGACCGGGGGGGCCGGGGATCGCCCCGTCGGGGCCACCGGACGGTCGGGCGTCCAGCGGGCCAGCCGCCGCACCACCTCCTCGGCCGACCCGATGCGGTCGGCCACCGACTTGGCCATCATCGCCTCGACAAGCTGGCACAACTGCGGCGGCAGGTCCGGGGCGAGCCGGGCGATCGGGACCGGCGCCTCCGCGAGGTGTCGCCGCATCTTTTCCTTGCGGGTGCCACCCGGAAACGGCATCTCGCCGGTGAGGGCGTAGTACATCGAACAGCCGAGGGCGTAGATGTCGGCCGGCGGCCCGACGTCGTCGGGCGTGCGGATCTGCTCCGGGGCGATGTAGTCCATCGTGCCGACGACGCGGCCGAGCCGGACGGCCTCGGCCTCGAGCGTTGAGCCGGCGAGACCGAGGTCGAGCACCTTCACGCGGCCATCCTCCATGACGAGGATGTTGCCGGGCTTCACGTCGCGATGCACGACCCCCTGGCCGTGGGCGAAGGCGAGCCCGCGGGCCACCTGGGAGAACACCGACGCCGCGGTCGCCGCATCGAGCGGCCCGTGCGCGCGGACGATGCGCCGCAGGTCCATGCCGGGCACGAACTCGGTGACGAGGTAGTAGACCATCGCGTCGTAGCCGGCGTCGAAGGCGCGGACGAGGCTCTCGTGGTCGAGCCGCCCGAGGATCCGCATCTCGCGGCGGAACGCCGCCTCGGACTCGGGCGTGGCCTTCGACCGGGGCAGCACCTTCACGGCGACCTGCCGTCCCATGAGGGCGTGCTCCGCCTTGAACACCTGCCCCATGCCGCCGCGGCCGATCTCGTCGATCACGGTGTACTGGCCGAGCCGGAAGCGGGTCCGCCCGGCGAGGATCTCGCGGGACTGGAACGGCGTGAGTTTCCCCTGCTCGACGAGCACGGCCGCCGTGGCCGCGCCCAGTCGCTGCTCACCGTCGGACTCGGCCGCGGCCGACTCGGCCTCGGCCGAAAGTCGATCGCGGGCGGCCGCCTCCGCGGCATCGAGGTCGGCGGCGGCCACAAGCCCGCTCGCGGCCGCCAGGTCGCGGAACGGCCGGCGGCGGGCGGGCTTGTGCTCTCCGTGCTTGGTGGACATCGCGGGCGTCATCCGGCGTCGCTGCCCCCCGGCGGGCCGACCGCGGCGGAGCCGCCGGAGTCTACCCCACCGGACGGAGGGAGGTGAGATACCAGCTCGGAGTGCCGCGACCGCCACGCCTGCGGAGGCTCGGCGGCCAGCGCGAGCCGCGAGCCCGTGGACGGATCGGCGATCACGAGGCGGCGCGAGTGCAGGGCGATGCCCTCCGGGAACGGCAGCCGCGCGCCGTACGGGCGATCTCCGACGATCGGGCATCCCCGTGCCCCGAGCTGCGCGCGGATCTGGTGCCGCCGACCAG
>JBJTPA010000053.1:0-6008 GCA_046074885.1 Planctomycetaceae bacterium | reverse complement strand
TTTTCGCGGACCTCGTTGAGGCTGGTCACACCGAAGTTCTTGCACTCGAGCAGGTCCTCCGCGGTGCGGCGGGCGAGGTCTCCCACCGTCGAGATGCCCAGCTTCGTGGTGCACTTCCGCGCCCGCACCGACAGGTTGAGCTCGCCGATCGGCAGGCCGAGGAGTTCCTGGTCGTCGGCCGCCGGCTCCTCGCCGGGGGCCGCCTCGAACTCGCCGGCTGCGGCGGGCTCGGCGAGCTGCCCGAGCGACAGGCCCTTCGCCGCGAGCACCTCCTTGATCTCCACGAGGCTGGTCTCGCCGAAGTTCTTGCTCGCCAGGATCTCCTCCTCGGTCGTGCGGGCGAGGTCGCCCAGCGTGAGGATGCCCATCTTCGCGAGGCAGTTCCGGCTGCGGACCGAGAGCTCGAAGTCGCTCACGGGCAGCGTCAGCACCTGGTCGAGGCGATCGCGCTGCCGCATCTCCTGCTCGCCGATCTGCAGGTCGCCGGCGGCCGTCGAGTCGCGGAGGAAGAGTCGGGCCCGCGGGTGGTCGGGCACCGCCTCCAGGATCCGCCGGTAGCACTGCTGGGCGTGGGCGAAATCGTCGCGGTCCTCGAACATGATGCCGAGGTTGAGGAGGCTCCCCAGCGTGGGCGGATACCGCTCCAGCGACTTCTCGTAGCAGGCCCGGGCCTCGTCGTCGTTGCCGAGGCGGTCGTGGATCACGCCGAGGGCGAAGAGGGCGGCGGGGTGGCCGGGATCGAGGGAGAGGGCCTTTTCGTACGCGGCCGCGGTCTCGGACAGGGCCGCGCCCGAATCGGCCAGCACGCCGCCGCGGGCGTTCCACCAGTCGGCAGACCCGGCCGACTCCGAGGCGACGCGGTCGAGTTCCTGGCGGGCCTCCGAGACCTTTCCGGCGGCCCGCAGCGAGCCGGCGATCGCCGCGGCGCAGGCGGCGGCGTCGTAGCCGGCCTTGCGGGCGGCCGCGAAGGCCTCGCAGGCCTTGTCGTGGGCCGCGAGTTCGGCGTGCGCCAGGCCCTGGTGGAACAGCGCCATCGCGCCGCCGTCACCGGACTTGAGCGTGTCGAGGGCCTCGCGGGCGCGGCCCAGCAGCCGCTGGCAGATGCCGAGCTTCACCGAGGCGGCCGGCGAGCGTTCGCCATGGCCCTCGAGCTCCTTCACGGCCGACCGCAGGTCGCGGTGGGCGGACGGATGATGGCCAAGGGCATCGACGAGGCGATGGACCTCGGCGGGACCGAAGGCGTTCGTGCCGAGGATCAGGTCGCGGATGTCGGGGGCGGTCGTGGCAACCATGAAGTCGAAATCCTCGAGGACGGCGAAGAGGCGGATGGCGAAAGGGTCGAACCCGGGCAACAGCCAGCGGCGGGAGTCGAACCCGCAACCCCCGCATTACGAATGCGGTGCTCTGCCAATTGAAGCTACGCTGGCGCGGCGGATCGTCGCGCCGTGGTCCGGGCGGATCTGCTGCGAGCCCCGCAAAACTAGCGCAGAAACCCCACGATCGTCAAGGGTGCGGGGTTTTGGCCGGGCCGCGGCCGGCGGGCGAAACGCAAAAAGTGGGGTCTCCGACCCGGCAGGAGCGTCCTGCCGTGGCGGCGCGGGTCAGGGGCATGAACGCCGCGCCGTCGAATGCAGTCGGAGACCCCACCCTCGTGCGTGTGGGGCGGCCCGGCGGACGCCGGACCGCGATGTCGCCCTGTGCGGAAAGCAGCCGCCGTGCCGCACGGCAAAAAATCCGTGGCCGCTCGGGACGGCCTCACGGAGGTGCCGTTTTTTATGGCCGTGAGGCGGCCGCCGGGAGCGGGGCCGCAGATGAGTGAGATTCCCCGGTGGCCCCCGGGACTGTTCGCTTTCGCCGCACCGCGCCGCATTCTGCGACAACGAAGCCGGACGTGCCCGCGGTGCCGGGTCGCCGGTATGATCCCGCGGCGGGACGAGGCGGCTGTCGCCCGTGGCTCCCGTTGATCCAGGCCGAGGACTCCCGTGACACCCCGACTGCCCGCCGCCGTGGGCCAGCACCGCTGCGGCCCCGGCCATCCGCTGCTCGTGATCGCGGGCCCGTGCGTCATCGAGAGTGCCGATCTCTGCCTTCGGATCGCGGAGCACCTCGCTCGGCTGCAGGCGGATCTCGGCGTGCAGGTGGTGTTCAAGGCGTCGTACGACAAGGCCAACCGCACCAGCGGCGGCTCGTTTCGCGGGCCCGGCATCGACGAGGGGCTCGCGGTCCTCGCGCGGGTGCGGTCGGCGACGGGCCTGCCCGTGACGACCGACGTCCACCTGCCCGAGCAGGCCGCGGCGGCCGGCGCGGTGTGCGACCTGCTGCAGATCCCGGCCTTCCTCTGCCGGCAGACCGACCTCCTGCTCGCCGCGGCGGCGACGGGCCGGGCCGTCAACGTCAAGAAGGGGCAGTTCGTGGCGCCGGGCGACATGCGGCACGCGGTCGCCAAGCTGCTGGCCGGCGGCTGCCGCGACATCATGCTCTGCGAGCGGGGCACGTTCTTCGGCTACGGCCGGCTCGTCAACGACTTCGCGGGGCTCGTGACGATGCGCGGCCTCGGCGTGCCCGTGATCTTCGACGCCACCCATTCCGTGCAGCAGCCGGCGAGCCTCGGCGGGGCGACCGGCGGCGACCGCGCGCTCGTGGAACCGCTGGCCCGCGCCGCGGCGGCCGTCGGCATCGACGGCGTGTTCTTCGAGACGCACCCCGACCCCGACGCGAGCCCCAGCGACGGGCCGAACATGGTGCCGCTGGAGGATCTCCGCGGCGTCGTCGCGAGGGTGCTGCGGATCCACGAGGCCAGGCTGGCCGGGGAGCGGGCATGAGGCGGAGCGCCGTCCGGCTCGCGGCCGCCCTGGCCCTGCTCGGGGCGCCGGCGTGCCGTCGCGAGCCGCCGGCCGTGCCGCGGCCGGCCGCGGTCGCCGCGCCGCGCGAGTCGGCCGACAAGCTGCTGCTCGGGGCCTGCGCCGTGCTCGACCGGCTCGACGAGTTCGACGAGGCCCGCGGCATGGAACTCGTCTTCGAGCGGATCACGCAGTGGAGCCGGACGGCGCCGGCCGACGCCGCCTGGCGGCTTGATCCGCTCGTCGAGACGGTGCCGGCCGACCTCCGCGCCGCCGCGGGCGCGCCGCCCCTCGATGCCGCCGCGTTCACGGCGCCCGCCGACGTGATCTGGCTCCGCGACGAGCGATGGCTGGCCGACGTCGCGCGGACTGCCCGCGGCGACGCGGTCCGCGACCTCGACGTGGCGGCGAACCTGTTCCGCTGGACGGTGCGATCGCTGGCCGTGGTCGCCGACCCGCCGATGGCGGCCACGGCGGAGACCAAGGCCACGCGCTGGTGGCTGCCGGGGGAGATCCTGCTCGCGGGCCGCGCCAGCCCCGCGCAGCGGGCGTGGATATTTCTCGCGCTCGTGCGGCACGCCGGACTCGACGCCGCGATGCTGGCCATGCCGGGGCCGGCGGGCAGGCCGCGGCCCTGGGTGCCCGCGGTGGTGTGCGACGGCGAGGCGTACCTCTTCGAGCCGGCCTACGGCATGCCGATCCCCGGCCCCGGCGGCACGGGCATCGCCACGGCGCGCCAGGCGGCCGCCGACCCGGCGATCCTCGCGGCGCTCTCCCTGCCGGACCGTCCCTATCCCGTGCGGGCCGACGACGTGGCGACGATGTCCGTGCTCGTGGCGGCCGACCCGTGGAGCCTGTCGCGCCGCATGGCGACGCTGGCGCCGGTGGTCCGCGGGCTGCGCGACATGCGGCCGACGATCGATGCCTCCCGCACCGGCGCGGCCGTGGCCGCCGCGCTGCCCGGGGCCGGCGGGCCGCCCGCGCTCTGGGAGTTTCCCTGGACGACGCTCGCGCGGCGGCGGGCCGATCCGCAGGGGCTCGCCGCGTCGCTGCGCCGCGACCTCGCGCCGCTCGCCGCGGGGGTGCCCGGGCCGCCGCCGGCCGACCGCGGCCTCGCCCGACCGCTCTTCGCCGCGCGGGTCCGCGAGTTTCGCGGCGACGTCGAGGGGGCGAAGACGGCCTACCTCGCCGCCCGTCCATCCCGCGACGCCGTGGCCGAGGCCCTCCGCCCCCTGCCCCCGGCGGAGGCCGACGCGGCCCGCGCGCTGGTCGCGCAGATGAGGGAGGACTCGGCCTACTGGCTCGGCGTGCTGACCCTCGGCGAGGGGGAGTACGAGACGGCCGTGGACTACCTCGCCCGCATGACCTTGGTCGCGGCGCCCGACAGCCGCTGGGCTGACGCCGCGCGGCAGAACCTCGCCCTCGCCTGCGCCGCGCTCGGTCGCGACGCCGAGGCCGTCGCCGCGCTGCGGCAGGACGAGTCGCCGCAGCGGTTCGGCAGCCGGCTGGCGGCCGCGCGGCTCGAGGCCGGAGTGGCCGGGCCTCCGAAGTGAGCGGGAGTGCGGTGGTCGCGCGCCACACGTGGACCCGTTGCCTCGCAACGGGACACCCGACGCGAGGTGACGGGGCTACGGGGTCACCCAAGGCTCGGCCGCTGAAAACGCGGCTTGCTCGAGCCCGCGTTGCCCGCAACGCGTCCGGCCGGTATCCTTCCGGATTCCTGCCCGACTTCCCGATGACTCTGGGCGGCGCGACCCGCGCCGCGGACGCCATGAAAGACGATATCCATCCCCGCTACGGCCACACGGTGGTCCGCTGCGGCTGCGGCAACACGTTCGCGACCCGGAGCACGGTGCCCGAGATCAAGGTCGACATCTGCAACGTCTGCCACCCGTTCTTCACGGGCAAGCTGAAGTTCGTGGACACCGCCGGCCGCATCGAGAAGTTCAAGTCGAAGTTCGCCGGCGCCGGCTACGCGAGCCTCAAGAAGAAGCCCGCCGCCGCGTCCGAGGCCTCCGGCTCCTGACGGCCCCACCCCGCCGCGGCGGGCCGGGGTGATCCATGCGCGACCAGCTGGAAGCGAAACTCGCGCGGTTCGAGGAACTTGAGCGGGCCCTGGTCGATCCGGCGGTGCTGGCCGACCCGCAGCGGCTGTCGGCGACCGCCCGGGAGCACGGCACGCTCGCCAGGCTGGCGCTCAAGTATCGCGGCCTCGTGGATCTCGAGCGGCAGATCGGCGAGCTTCGCGAGATGGCGGCGGGCGCCGACGCGGAGCTCCGCGGCCTGGCCGCGGGCGAGCTCCCCGACCTCGAGCTGCACCGCGAGCGGGAGTGGGACGAACTCGCCGAGGCCTGCTCCGACGACGAGGACGCCGACCGCGCCCGGTGCATCCTCGAGATCCGCGCGGGCACCGGGGGCGACGAGGCGGCGCTCTTCGTGCGTGACCTCTACGACATGTACCGCCGCCACGGCGCCGAGCGCGGGTGGGAGTTCGAGGTCATGGACGCGAGCCCCACGGAGCTCGGCGGCTTCAAGGAGATCGTGCTCGGCGTCTCGGGGGGCGGCGTCTTTCGCCGGCTGCGGCACGAGAGCGGGGGCCACCGCGTGCAGCGGGTGCCCGACACCGAGACCAAGGGCCGGATCCACACCTCGGCCGCCACGGTGGCCGTGCTGCCGGAACCGGAGGACGTGGAGGTGTCGCTGCCCCCCGACTCCTACCGCAAGGACCTGTTCTGCGCGAGTGGCCCCGGCGGCCAGCACGTCAACAAGACGGCCTCGGCCGTGCGGCTCACGCACCTGGCGACCGGCATCGTCGTGCAGTGCCAGGACGAGAAGAGCCAGCACAAGAATCTCGCCAAGGCGCTCCGCGTGCTCAAGACCCGGCTCTACGAGCACGAGCGGCGGATCGAGCACGAGAAGCGCTCGGCCGAGCGGAAGACGCTCGTCGGCTCCGGCGACCGCAGCCAGCGGATCCGCACCTACAACTTCCCGCAGAACCGCGTCACCGACCACCGCATCAACGAGAGTTTCACGCTCGACCAGGTGATGGCCGGCCGGCTCGGGCTCGTGCTCGACGCGATCGACGAGCATGCCCGGCAGGCACGGAAGGCGGAGATGGACCGGACGAGCCGCCCCGCCACGCCCGCCACCCCCTGACACCTGACACCC
>JBJTPA010000052.1:0-18853 GCA_046074885.1 Planctomycetaceae bacterium | reverse complement strand
GGGGGTTTCGTCTGGTGGGGAAAAACCCGGAGTGGCTTGGGGGGGGGACGGAGACAAACCGTTTTGTCCTCCGCGGCGCCGCCGGCCAGCAGGACCGCGGTCGATGGCTCGGGCACCGCCGCCGTGGGCTGCGCGAACACGAACGTGTCGGGCAGCGCGTAGAAGTTCAGGGGATCGGCCGGGGCGGCCACATACCCGTACCAGCCGCCGCTGGCGAGCGCGGTGTCGGAAAGGCCGAGCGACGCCAGGTCGAGCACGCTGCCGGCCGGCCAGACGCCCGCCGCCGACGGGCGCTCGTACTGGGTGATGTACACGTCGTTGTCGAAGTCGTTCAGCAGGCTGCGCACCCCCTGCGACCAGCCGGCGGGCAGGCCGACCTGGTCGTAGGCCAGCGTGTTCACGAAGTACGAGTGATAGGTCGTCGAGTAGCCCGCGTCGACGCCCAGCCGGGGATCCGAATCCGCCGCGGGCGCCGGGGATGTCGTGCCGGTGATCGCGATCGTCCCGGCGAGACCGAACACCATGTCCTGGAGCGTGGCCGCGCCGTTCCACCGATACCCCCACGCAACCGCCTGCGGCGCCCCCTGCGGCACGGCCGTGCCGAAGTCGAGCACGAGCGCGGCCTGGTTCGTGCCGCTGCCGGCCCAGAAGAGAATGTCGCCGAAGTCACTGACGATCCCCGCGTGGGCCACCGCCGCCCAGGACACCACCACGGTCGCCACAATCATGCGTCGCATCGATTTCCTCCGTTCGATTCACTCGCGCATCACGGCACCGGACCCGGGCCGCCGGCTCGGGTCAGCAACGCGAGGAGCGTGGGCTGCCCGATCGACTCCGCCAGGAACTCCACGTGCCCGTCGCAGAACACCACCCCCGCCGACTGCGGATGGTCGCTCCAGATCTCGTTGTTCTGGTCGCCGTTGATCGGGTTCAGGTGCCACTGGTCGAAGATGTTCTGGCCGTTGGCCCACTCCGACTGGTAACTCGCGTCGCGGCCGGTGTCCTCGGCCACCACGACAGTCCGGGACAGCCCGTCGGTCACCTGGCGGGTGCGGGTCGGGGTCTCGTACTGCATCGCGCCCGCGTGTTCCGGCAGCGGCTTCGGAACCGGATAGGAGACACCGAACATGCCGCCGTAGTCGGTGAAGGCGAGGTCATCACCAGCGTCCCAGCGGCCGTTGCGGTTGCGGTCGCCAGTGGTGGGGCCGGTGCGACCGGTCCGCATGGTGCTCGGGCAGAAAAACACCGGCACGATGCAGCCGCCGGCCCGGCGATTTTCCGCGCTCTTGTAGGAGAATCGCGAGTCGAACGCCGCCGCCGCGCCGGTCTCCTCGATGAATGGCAGGAGGAAGGCGTTCCACGCGATCTGCCGGCGGGGAGCCCGCGTGGCGCACTCCAGGCAGCCGACCGGGAACGCCCCCTTGGCCGACTCGAACGCGTGCAGGGCCAGGCCGATCTGCCGCAGGTTGTTGCCACAGGCCACGCGGCGGGCCGACTCGCGGGCCGCCTGCACCGCGGGCAACAGGAGGGCCAGGAGAGCCCCGAGGGCGGCCACCACCACGAGCAGCTCGACGAGCGTCATCCCCCGACGCGCGGCGCGAGTGCGACGGCGAACCGGGCCTCGGACGGCAGGCGAATCCATGCGATGCCGACACGGCGCGTCGCCGAACCGTCGTTCCCGCCGCCCGTGCCTCGGGCACGGCGTGGGCGCGACGACCGCCAGACTGCCGGGCGCGTTCCTGAAGTGTCACCGACGAACCGGCCGCCTGCGCGGCCGTGCCCGCCATCCCGCCCTCGCGGTCCGGCGTGCTCACGACACCTGGTAGGTCTTCTGACTCCCAGGCTCGGCCGGCTGCGTGCCTTCTCGCGATCGCGCGGGGCGTCGCAATGGCTCGAAGCAGCCGGCCTCGTCGCCTGGTCACAGCGGCGGGGCCGTCCCGGATTCACACCGGAGTTCCCTGTTCGCCGACGGGAACGAGGAGGTTCCCGCCGGCCACCAGAGTCGGTGGAAGAGTCTACCGGTCGTGACGATGCTGTCAATCCGGCTGTGCGGCGCGTCACGGCCCGCACGACCGCACGCCAAGGACTGGCGGGCGTGGCAAACCCTGCGGGTCGGGCGGACGTTCCGAGTGAAGCCGTGCGGGTCGTGACGCCGGGCGCCGCAGGACCCGCGCAAGCGCGCCGCGCGGCACGCTCGACGCGACGCGCACCTGCGAAACACCGCGGAAAAAAAGCGGTGGACGTGCTCAAGCCGCCTGCGCCGCTCCGCCGATCACGGGAACGTCCCCCGGGGCAACACCGTGCCCGTCGGGCAACCAGGGGGCGGCAGTAACCTGATTCCTCGAGTCACGGAATGGCTCGACAGGCCTGTCGCGGAAAGGTTCGTGGATCACAACCTCGGGATGACGTCGTTCGCGAACGAGACGGACAGGCTCGTGTGATCCGCAAGCAAAGGAGATGTGGCTCGATGAAGCGTATGATGTTCCTCGGTGCGCTGGTTCTCGGCGTCACCTTCTGCAGCCAGTCCTTCGGGTTCGAGCTCCTCGACCGGATGCTCGGGCACAAGGGCTGCTGCGGTTCGTGCTGTGAGCCCGGCTGCGATGCCGGCAAGGGTTGCGTCGATCCGGGCTGCGCCGCCGGCAACGGCTGCGCCGATCCGGCCTGCGACGCGGGCAACGGCTGCTGCGAGCCCGCCTGCGACGCCGGCAACGGCTGCTGCGGGGTGAGGAAGTGCCGCAAGAAGCACGACCTCTTCGGCGGGCTGAAGGGTCTGTTCCACTGCTGCAAGAAGCACGGCTGCTGCGAGCCGGCTTGCGACGCCGGCAACGGCTGCTGCGAGCCCGCCTGCGGTGCCGGCAACGGCTGCGAGCCGGCTTGCGGCGCTGGCAACGGCTGTGCGGAGCCCGCTTGCGGAGCCGGCAACGGCTGCTGCGAGCCGAGCTGCGCCGCGGTGACCCGCTGCCGGAAGAAGTGCGGCACGCCGATCCGTGACTTCATTCGCGCGTGCCACAACGCGAAGAAGTGCCGGAAGAGCTGCTGCGAGCCCGACTGCAGCGCCGGCTGCGAGCCGGGTTGCGGTGCGGAGCCCGCCTGCGGCGCGGCCCCCGGCTGCTCGGCGTCGCTCCAGGGCAAGGCGATCTTCGTCGCCTCCGTGAAGTGATCGAGCGTCGATAGGTCGGACGGCAGACCTGTCGCCCGACAACGGACAGTGAACTCCGCCCGGGGGGCAACCCCCGGGCGGAGGCTTTTTATAGGCGTGCACGGCCATCCATTGCCCGTGCACGCCTTGCTCGGCGGAGGGGCAGCCGAGGTGCCCCTCGCCTCGCGAACGGTCGCACCTCCGGGCGACCGTGCCCGCCGCTGAGCGGCGGCGGGAGCCCGCGCCCTGGATGCTCTCGGCGATGAACGCCGCCAGCAAGCCCGGAGCGCGAGCGACGGGACTGCGGATATCTCGCCACGCGGCAGCGCCGTGACCGGGCGGGGTGACGATCCACAACGTCCCCGCGCTTGCGCTTGGGGCTTCCTGACGGACATCGAGCCCGATCCAGGACTCAGCGAGGGGGCTGCCCGTGCCCCGGGAGACGGCGTAGGTGGCCAGCGCAGCCCGGAAGGCGAGAGCGCAGGCACCTCCGAGTGAGCGAAGGGCAGGATGCCCGAGGCGAACGTCCGGCGAGCGGGGCATGGGCAGCCCCCGAGCCTGCGCCACGTAAGACCCGAGCGTAATGCCAGGCGCGAGTGATCGCCGGCGCTACGCCAGCACGTCCGCGGCGGGGCCCTGCCGCGCGACCCGGCCGGCGGCGAGCTCCACGACCCAGGTCGCGGCCCGTCGCGCGAAGTCGTGGTCGTGCGTCACCACCACCATGGTCTGCCCCGAGCGGGCCAGGTCCACGATCACCTCGAGCACCTCGGCGGTCATCGCCGGGTCCAGGGCGCTCGTCGGCTCGTCGAAGAGCATCACCCGCGGCCGCATCGCCAGCGCCCGCGCGATCGCCACCCGCTGCTGCTGGCCTCCCGAGAGCGTCGTCGGCCGGGCCGTCGCGAATGCCGCGAGACCCACGCGGTCGAGCAATTCGATCGCCCGCGCCCGGGCCGCCGCCGCGGGCTCCCGCAGGGCCACCCGCGGCCCGAGCGTCACGTTGTCCACCACCGGGAGGTGCGGAAACAGGTTGAACTGCTGGAACACCATGCCCACGTCGCGGCGGAGCCGCTCGAGCAGCGCGGGCGGATGCGGGCCCGCCGACAGCCGATGGCCGGCCACGGTGAGCGACCCCGACTCGAAGCCCTCGAGGCCGTTCAGGCAGCGCAGGAGCGTGGTCTTGCCGCTGCCGCTCGCGCCGACGAGCGCGGTCACGCCCCCCTCGGCGCCCGCCAGGCTCACGCCGTCGAGCACGCGGACGCCGCCCCGCGTCTTCACGAGCGACTCGACCGCGATCATGCCGCGCCCCCCTGCGGCCGCTCCAGGCGGCGCTCGAACCACCGCGAGAGGACCGCCAGCGGCCAGCTCATCGTCAGGTAGAGCAGCGCCGTCGCCAGCGCCAATTCCACGATCCGTCCCGTGGAGAGCGCCAGCACGCTGTATCGCTTCGTGAGCTCGATCACGGTGACGGCCGAGCAGACGCTCGTGTCCTTGAAGAGCGCGATGAAGTCGCTCGTCACCGGCGGCATCACGATCCGCACCGCCTGCGGCACGAGCACGTGACGCAACGCCTGCCACTTCGTGAGCCCGAGCGCCAGCGCCGCCTCGAACTGCCCCACGGGCACCGCCCGCAGGCCGGCGCGGTAGATCTCCGACTCGTAGGCCGAGTAGTTGAGCGCCAGCCCCGCGACCGCCGCCACGAGCGCGGGCAGCGCGAGGCCCACCTTCGGCAGCAGGAAGAAGATCGCGTAGAGCTGCAGCAGGAGCGGCGTGCCGCGGAGCACCTCGACGTAGGTGGCGAGCAGGGGTCTCAGCCAGGCCGGCCCGTGGAGGCGGCCGATCGCGACGAGCAGGCCGATCGCGATCGCGATCGGGAAGGAGGCGCACGACAGGAGGAGCGTCATGCCTGCCGACTCGACGAGCAGCGGCGCCGTTTCGCGGACGAGGTCCCAGGTGCCGCGCCGCGGGGCCGCGGGTATCTCGGCCGCGTCGCGGAGGAGCAGCATCTGCTGCCGGCCGGCCAGGTGCCAGCGGTCGTAGAGGGCCTCGAGCCGGCCGTCGGCGACGAGCCGGCCGATCGCCGCGTCGATCGCGGCGGCGAGCCGGGGCGTGTCGGCCGCGGTGAGCACCGTGTAGGAGCCGCCGGCGAACGGCCGGTCCACGGCCCGCAGCGTCTCGAACCGGTCGGCGTAGAACGCGAAGATGCAGTCGTCCATGAGGACCGCGTCGAGGACCTGCGTGCGCAGCTGCTCGAGCGAGTCCACCGTGCCGTCGTAGCCGATCACGTCCACCGCGAAGTCAGGCCGCGAGCGCAGGGCGTGCTCGGCCGCCGAACCCGTGAGCACGCCCACCCGCCACCGGCCCGCCGGCCGGGAGCGGGCGAGGTCCGCCACCGACGTCGGCGCGTCGCCGCGCCGGCCCACGAGCTGGAGCGCGTAGGCGAAGTAGGGCCGCGAACAGCCGTAGTCACGCTTCCGCTCCGGCGTGAGCTCGAACCCGTTGATCACGCAGTCGGCCGACCGGCCGAGCAGGAGCGGCAGGCGGTCCCACTGCCCCTGCTGGAAGCGGGCCTTCACGCCCAGCTCGCCGGCGACGAGGTCGGCGAACTCGACCTCGAATCCCGTCAACCGCGCCGGATCATCGGGATCGGGGAACACGTGGGGCCCGCCCCCCTCCTGGTCCGCGGCCCAGACGAGTTCGCCGCGGCGCACCACCTCCTCGAGCTCCGCCCCGGCCGCCGGGACGGCCAGCAACGCGGCCACGGCGGCGAGCCACGGTCTCCAGCCGCGAGCCGTCATGTCGCGGCCCTCCGCAGCCGCCCCAGGCCGTGGCCCGCCCCGCAGACGGACGCGATCCGCTCGGCATCGGCCCGCAGCGCCGCTCCGTCGGCGGTCCAAGTACCGGTCGCCGCGGACGCCGCGGCGAAGTCGTCGAGCAGCGGATCGACGAGCCCCGCCCCGGCCACGCCGCGGACGAACGTCCCCACGTCGCGGTCGAGCCCGACTCGCACCAGCGCGAACACGAGCCAGCGCAGCACGAGCCCCCAGATCAGGAGCCACACGACCGCCTCCTCGATGAAGCCGACGCCGGAGACGGGCCGGCCCTCCCACAGCGTGCCGTGAAAGAAGCTCCAGCCGGCCCGCACGAGCACGATGACGAGCAGCCCGCCGAAGAGCGCCTCGAACGTCCAGTGCACGGGCGAACTCCCCACGCGGGCCCTGCGCTCGGCGACGAGCCGGTCGATGCCGGAGGCGAGGAACGTCCCGGTGCGGTCCACGACCGCGGCCGTCGCCGCGGCCTCCCGCGGGGCGTCGAGCCGCGCGCGGCCCACGAGCGGCTCGGCGATCGCGGCCCGCGCCGCGAGCCCGGCGAGCACGCTCCGCGACTGCTCGACCTCGCCGGCGGCGAGCCCGAGTTCCTCGAGCGCGTGCCAGCCGTCCGGCGCCGCGGTCGGGCGGCCCGCCACGAGCCTCCCGATCAGGCCTCCGGCCGGCCGCATCCGGTTCCACAGCGAGCCGAGCGCGGCGACCACGTGGAGGAACGCCGCGAACGGGCCGCCGTGCCAGCGGCCCACCACGTCGTCGGCGATCACCCGCTGCCACGCCACCCGGTCGGCCCGCAGTCGCGCCGCCGCCTCGCGCGCAAGCACGCCCTCGAGCCGGCGCAGCTCGGCAGCGACGCCGGCGGCGAAGTCCGCGAGCGGCCCGCGCCGGGCCTCCAGCTCCCCGTCCGCCTGCCGCGTGAACCAGGACGCGAGATCGACCGCGCCGGTGCGACGCACCCGCCGGGCGGCGCGACCCACGAGCTCCGCATCGACGGCCCCGAGCAGCTCGCGGAACCCGGCCTCGGGCTCCAGTCCCGCCGCGGCCCGCGCCGCCGCCTCGACGCCGTCCACGCGGAAGATCCGCGGCACGTCGAAGCCCTGCCGCTCGAGCTCCCGCCGCCAGTCGGCGCGGATGTCGGGGTCGCGGGACGCGTGGGTCTGCACGAACAACAGCGGCCGTCCCGGCGCGAACGCGGCCAGCTCGCGGGCCACGATCCAGGAGCGGTATTTCTGGGCCGTGGCCACGAGCACGAGCACGTCGCAGGCGGGGAGCACGGCCTCGAGCAGGTCGCGGTTGCGGTTCGAGTCGCTGGGCCGGGGGTGGGCCGCGTCGGCGGCGTGGTCGGCCTGCGTGTCGGGGTCCGGGCAGTCCACCAGCACGACGTTCGCGACGGCGGCCGCGTCGCTCCGCACGAGCCTGGCCCGCATGGCGTCGAGCGGCAGCCAGGAGACGTCCACGTCGGGCGCGGCGACGACCACCGGCGAGACGGTCGTGGGCCGGGCCACGTCGCCGGCGACCGTCACCTCCGCGCCGGCCAGCGCGTTGACGAGCGTGCTCTTGCCCGTGCCCGTGCCGCCGATCACGCCGACGACGAGGATCCGCGACATCTCGCGGCGTGCCCGGTCGAGCCGCGGCGCGACCGCCTCCCACTCGGCCCGCACACGCCGGGCGGGAGGCCAGTCGGGGCCGCGCGTGGCCCAGCGGCCGAGCGACTCGACGAGCAGCTCGAAGGCCGCAGCGTCGGGCTCGACCGGCGGGCTCGACGAGGGTTCGACGGCCTCGTTCATGTCAGCGGCACTCCGCGGCGCAGGTGGCGAGCAGGCGGCGGGCCCGGCCCGGCTCGGGACGCGACCCCGCGGCCGCCCGTCGCGCGATCTCCTCGAGGCCGTCGCCGAGGACGACGTCGTGGATCGTGTCGGCGAGCACCCGACCGCGCTCCCGCGACCAGTTGGCGAACAGTCCGGCGATGAGGGATCCGACGCCGTGGCTCGCCGCCGCCACGCCCGCCTCCCCCACGAGCGGCGCCCCGACGGTGGCGCCGACGTCGATGACGTGGTGGAGCACGCCGGCGGCCGCGGGCACCGCCGCGGAGCCCGCCCCGAGCAGGGCGACGGTGAGCACGGGCCGCGCCACCGAGCCGGCGGTGAGCCCGGCCACGATCGCCCGCAGCATGCCGGGGTTCTCGGCCGCGAACCGGTCGAGCTCGCCGCGGACGAACGCGCGGTAGCCCGCGGAGACCATCGGCAGCGCCGCGTGCCGCCGCTCGAGGTCGGCGAACCACGCGGTGCGGTCCCCCGCGGCCAGCCGCGGTCCGAGCAGCGTGGCGATCCGCTCGTCGCGACGGCACAGGTCGGAGAGCCGGTCCACGAAGTCGGCGAGCGCCCGCTTGAGCGCCTCGAGCTCCGTCGCGGCGAAGTCCTCCTGCCGCTCCGCGGGCGACCTGCCCAGGCCCGCGAACCGCGCGACGCGGGCCACCTGCCGGCCGACGAACCGGTAGCCGGCGCTGACCGCGAGATCGACGCCCGTCCGCCGCGGCCCGAGCCACGCCCAGACCTCGTCCCAGACGATCTCCCGCGGCGCCGCGGGCAACTCCACGCGGACGCCGCCGTCGCGCTCGAGCAGCCGCTGCGCGGCCCGCCACCCGGCCGCGGCGTCGTCCACGGCGGCCAGCCACGAGCCGAGCCCCCGCGCCGGATCCGTCACCACCCGCATCGCCCCCGCCATCGCCCGCCGCTTGATGCGGTCGAAATCGCCGGCGGCCAGCCGCTCCGCCAGTCCCGCGGCGCCGCCGTCGACGGCGAGCTCCGGCAGCGGATGGAGCGTGATCCGACCCGCCTCCGCGGCGGCGAAGTCGTGCGGCGCGGCATAGACCGCGGCCGGCGCGACGCCGGTCTCGGCCCGGAACGTGGCGAGCCAGCCCGCGATCCGGTCCCGCTGCCGCGGCCAGTCCACCATGTTGAACACCACGAACACCGTCTTGTCGGCGGCCGCCGCGGCGGCGAAGAAGTCGCGAACGGCCGCGTCGTTGTACTTCTGCTGCGTGAGCACCGCCACGACGACGTCCGCCGCGTCGCGGACGAGCTCGGCCCGCCGCCAGTTCTCGCGCAGCGTGCCGTCGATGTCGGGGGTGTCGAGCAGCACGAGACGTTCCGGCTGGCCGCCCGACGCGTCCTCGCGCCACACGAGCCGGTGCTCCGGCGTGGCGACCAGGGCGTCGTCCTCGCCGGCCCACGCGACCGGCACGAATCCGGGAAACAGCGCCGCCAGGTCGATGCGGGCGGCGAGGCCGCGGGGCAGGCTGGCGACCGGATGCAGCGTCCGCGCCGCCTCGGGCAGCGAGCGGCTGATCGGCGCGGCCGCGAGCGCGTTGGCGATGAGGCTCTTGCCGGTATTCGTGCCACCGCAGACCGCCGCCACGAGCACGGGCTCCCGCGACACCTGGGGCCGCAGCTTGCCGAACAGCGCGCCGTGCCAGTCGGCGTCGCGCGGGTCCGGCGCGCCGAGCGCGGCGGCGAGCGGCTCGATCTCCTCCACCGCGACGCAGAGTTCGGCGACGCGGGCTGCCCACGTGCCGAACGAACCGGCCGCCGCGGCGTGTGACCCGTGCTGCTCCACTGCCTGAGGATCCCTCGCATTCCGCGGCGATTGTCGGCCGCCCGCCGCGGCCCTAGACTCTGGCCGTCGGCCCGTGTCATCCCGGCCCGCGCGGGCCGCAGCCACAGTCTCGCCTCCCCGGCCGGCACCCGCAAATCGCCCGCGTCGCACCGCCATGCTCGCCCGCCGCCCCGTGTTCCCCGGCGTCATCGAGATGAACCACCAGGCCGGCTGGCGGATCGGCTGCAACGTCTACCTCGTCCACGACGACCGCGACTGGGTGCTCGTGGACGTCGGCTACGAGGAGAGCGTGGACGAGATCGTGGAGATGATCCGCCAGCTCGACTTCCCGCTCTCCCAGTGCCGGGCCCTCGTCGCCACCCACGCCGACGTGGACCATATCCAGGGCCTGGCGAAGGCCCGATCGATCCTCAAGGCGCCGGTGCTCGCCCACCCGATGGCGATGCCGTCGCTCGAGGCCGGCGACAAGATCAAGACGTTCGCCGAGATCGCCGCCCAGAACGTCCACCTCGAAATGCCGCCGGTGAAGGTGGACCGCACGATCGCCGATGGGGACGTGATCGAGGTGGGAAGACTGCGGCTCGAGGTCTGGCACACGCCCGGCCACACCGACAGCCAGCTCGCCTTCCGGCTCGGTGCCCTGCTCCTCTCCGGCGACAACATCTACCGCGACGGCTCCGTGGGCGCGATCGACGCCCACCACGGCAGCGACATCCCCGCCTTCATCCGCTCGCTCGAGCGGATCGCGGCGAGCGACGTGGAGTGGCTCCTGCCGAGCCACGGCCCGATCTTCCGCAAGGACGACCGCCTGCTCGCACGGACGATCGATCGGCTGAAGGGGTACTGCACGCTCGCCGACTTCGGCACGTGCGCCCCGCACTGGCCGCTCCTCGACGAGTGGGACCGAGAGCTGGCGGAGGGCCGCCTCCCCGGGCAGTCCCCGCAGCCTGCCTAGGCTCGCGCGACTCCGCCGACCGTGCCGGCTTTTCCGTGAAGGCGGGTCGTGCGGCCGGCCGATATCCCCGTCGGAACCGATTCCGGGGGGACCACCGCATGCTTCGCCACCTGTTCACGGCCGGCGCGATCGCCGCCGCGTGCCTCGTCGCCGCCACGGCCTCGGCGCAGCCGCCATCCGCGGGCCAGCAGGCCTACGGCTACCAGTGGGGCTCGTCGTACAACACCCACGACTGGAACCGGCTCTACCACTATCCCTACGTGTGGTACCCGCAGAACTTCTACGCCGACGGCTACATGCAGTCGGCCAACGACCTCTACTACCGCTATCCGCAGGAGATGCGGATCCCGGTCTACAACCGCGCGTGGCAGAACGAGTACCCGAAGAACCGCCGCTGGTACCAGGGCCACCACTTCCAGTTGGACGTTTTCTGACTTCAGGCGAAACACGGGCATCCTGCCCGTTTTCGCCTTGGCCGTCGCGGCCGCAGCCAAGGTGCGGCCAGACGGCCGGGCGGTCGCACCTCCGGGCGACCGTGGCCGCTGGGGTGCGGCGGCGCCGCCCTCCGCCGGCAGAGCCCGGCGGAGCAGGCGGCGGGCGATTGGATGGTCACCAGCGAGGGGCTGCCCGTGCCCCCGAGGCGGCGTAGGTGGCCAGCGCAGCCCGGAGGGCGAGAGCGCAGACACCTCCGAGTGAGCGGAGGGCATGGATGCCCGGAGCGAACGTCCGGCGAGAGGGCATGGGCAGCCCCGAGCACCGGCGAAAGCTCGGACGGCGGGTACACTCCGCGGCCATGGACGCCGATCGCCTACCCGTCGACTTCGGCGCCGTGCCCGTCGCCGACCGCGACCGCGTCTGGGTCGAGGGCGTCTACCGGGGCGACGACGCGCCGCAGGCCACGCTCCGCGCGATCCTCATGGGGGGCGCCATCGGCGGCGTCATGAGCCTCTCGAACCTCTACATCGGCCTGAAGACCGGCTGGGGGCTCGGCGTCGGCATCACCGCCTGCATCGTCAGCTACGCCGTCTGGCAGGCCTTCATGCGGCTCGGGATCGCCCGCACCGAGATGACGATCCTCGAGAACAACTGCATGCAGTCCACCGCCACGAGCGCGGGCGTCTCGACCGGCGGCACGATGGTCAGCGCAATCGCCGCCTACCTCATCATCACCAGGGAGCACATCGCCTGGCCGGTGCTCACGGCCTGGACCGCATGCCTGGCGCTCCTCGGCGTGGCGATCGCGGTGCCGATGAAGCGGCAGATGATCAACCGCGAGCAGCTCGCGTTCCCCTCTGGCGTGGCGGCGGCCGAGACGCTGCGGAGCCTCTATGCCGGCGGCGGCACCGCCCTGCTCAAGGCCCGGAGCCTGTTCGTCGCCATGGGCTGCGGACTGGTCGTCAAGTGGCTCGTCGAGGGCAACGCGCTGCTCGCCGGGATGGGATCGCGGGCCACTGGTGCCGCCTGGAGGATCGCGGCGGCCTGGCTGGGGACGCTGAGCATCCCGGCGAAGATGCCCTGGTCGTGGAACCTGCTCGGCGGTCCGGCGTCGCGCTTCGGCCTCGCCACTCCCGTGGACCCGATCATGATGGCCGCCGGCGCGATCGTGGGCCTGCGGACCGCGGCCTCGATGGCCCTCGGCGCCTTCGTGCTCTTCGGCCTCCTCGCCCCGTGGCTGGAACTGCAGGGGGTGTTCGCCGAGATGCACGCCCTCGGCGCGATCAAGACGGCCGCGGTGTCGCCCGACAACGTGCGGAAGTGGGGCCTGTGGACGGGATCCGCGATGATGGTGGCCGCGGGCCTCACCGCCTTCGCCTTCCAGTGGCGGAGCCTCGTCCACGCACTCGCCGGCCTCGGCGCCCTCTTCGGCCGGCGGCGCGACACCGCCCACGACCCCGTGGCCCACATCGAGGTGCCCGCGAGCTGGTTTCTCGCCGGCACGCTCGTGGCCGGCGCCGGCTGCATCGCCATCATGCATTTCCAGTGGAACGTGCCGCTCCATCTCGGCGTGGTGGCGGTGCTGCTCGCGTTCGTGCTCTCGCTGGTCGCCTGCCGCGCGGCCGGCGAGACCGACATCACGCCGATCGGCGCGATGGGCAAGGTCACGCAGCTCTTCTACGGCTACGCGATGCCGCAGCGGATGGACGCCAACCTGATGACGGCGGGCGTGACGGCGGGCGCGGCGGGGGCCGCCGCCGACCTGCTCACCGATCTCAAGAGCGGCTACCTCCTCGGCGCCAACGCCCGGCGGCAGACGCTGGCCCAGGCCGCCGGCATCCTCTTCGGCACGATCGTCATCGTGCCGGCCTGGTACGTCCTCGTGCCCGACGCCGCCGTGATCTCGGGCCCCACGGCCAAGTTCACGGCTCCGGCGGCGAGCGTCTGGGCGAGCGTGGCGGAACTGCTCTCCGAGGGCTTCGACTCGCTGCACGCGACCTGCCAGCTCGGCATGGTCATCGGCGCGGTCCTCGGCGTGGCCATCACCGTGATCGAGCAGCTCGCGCCCCGGTGGCTCGTCCGCTGGATCCCGAGCGCCACGGGCCTGGGCCTGGCCTTCGTGATCGACTTCCACGACAGCATCGCCTTCCTCGTGGGCGCGGGCGTGGCGGCGCTCCTCGTGCGGCTGCGGCCGACGACCGCCGAGACCTACGTCGTGCCCGTGAGCAGCGGCATCATCGCCGGCGAGAGCCTCATGGGCGTGGCGATCGCGTTCCTCACCGCCTTTGGCGTGCTCCGCGAGCACTGACACGGCCGGCGTGCGAATCGCTGGGCTCTCGCGTGGCTCGGGGCTGCCCGCGCCCCATGGCCGGACGTTCACTTCGGCCCTCCGGGCAATCCTGGTCGGCACGGGATGTGCGCATCGGCATCCTGACAATCCAGACAGGCTGTGGCGAGTTGCGCCCTGGTCGGCGGAGCGGTTCCGCCTCGATGCGTGGTCGCAGGCCAACCCGTGGTCCGGTTGCCTCGCAACCGGATTGTCGTGTCGATCGTAGTCCGGTTGCCTCGCAACCGGATGTTCCCGTCGATCCACGGACCGGCCCCCAGTCGCGAGGCGACTGGGCTACGAGACGAGGTGATCGCGTCAGCGCGAGGATCAGGCGTGACCCGCAGAACTCAGCGCGGGGCTGCCCATCCCCTCGAGACGGCGGAGACAGGATGTCGGAGCGCAGACGTCTTCGAGCGAGCGGAGGTCAGGATGACCACAGCGAGCGTCCGGCAAGAGTGTGTGGGCAGCCCCGAGCCGGTTGGGCGCGTGGTGGCCGTGGCTCGTGGTCGGCTCGGTTCGTGTCGCGCGGGCGGTGCCGGTGCTCGCGCGGGCCGATCCGCCGCCGCCGGAGGAGTGGCCGCGGCTGTCGCTGGTCATCGCCGCGTGCAACGAGGCCGATCACCCGGGGGGCAGCCGTCGCGTCGATCCTCCGGCAGGACTATCCGGACCTGGAAGTCGTGCTGGTGGACGACCGTTCGACCGACGGCACCGGCGCCATCGCCGATCGCCTCGCGACGGCCGACGGCCGGCTCCGCGTGCTGCACGTGGAGCACCTGCCCGCGGGCTGGAAAAGTCCTACGCCGCGCTCGGCCGCTGCAGCATGGGGCGGATGGCGGCTGCCGCCCTGGTGGTCGCGGCCCTGGAATGGGCGCCGCTCGTCATGCTCGCGCCGCTTGGCATGATGGGACTGTGGATTGCCGGCGTGGTGATGCTGGTCGCGGCGGCTTCCGTGATCAGATCGCCGGCTCCGCGGGTGGCGGGAACGGGCCGCCGCGGGCGTCCTTCTCCGACACGACCGGCGGCCCGTCGAGCCCCCAGTCGATGGCGAGCGCGGGGTCGTCCCAGCGGATGCACCGCTCGTGCTCGGGGCAGTAATAGTCGGTCGTCTTGTAGAGGAAGTCGGCCGACTCGCTCCGCACGAGAAAGCCGTGGGCCAGCCCCGGCGGGATCCACAACTGCCGCTTGTTCTCGGCCGAGAGTTCCACCCCCACCCAGCGGCCGAACGTCGGCGACCCGCGACGGATGTCCACCGCCACGTCAAACACGGTGCCCGCCGCCACGCGGACGAGCTTTCCCTGCGGCCGCATGACCTGGTAGTGGAGGCCGCGGAGCACGCCGCGGGCGCTGCGGCTGTGGTTGTCCTGCACGAACGTCGCGGGCCCGCCGACGGCCCGCTCGAACGCCCGCTGGTTGAAGCTCTCGAAGAAGAAGCCCCGGGCGTCGCCGAACACCCTGGGTTCCAGGACCAGCACGCCATCGACGTCAGTGCGGGTGACGTTCATCGCGGGACGCCGTCCCGCAGGATCGCCAGCAGGTACTCGCCGTAGCCGCTCTTGCGGAACGGCTCCGCGAGGGCGGCGAGCCGGGCGTCGTCGATCCAGCCGTTCCGCCAGGCGATCTCCTCGGGGCAGCAGATCTTGAGCCCCTGCCGCTTCTCGATCGCCTGGATGTACTGCGTGGCGTCCACGAGGCTGTCGTGCGTGCCGGTGTCGAGCCAGGCGTCGCCACGGCCGAGCATCTCCACGTGGAGTTCGCCTCGCTCCAGGTAGGTGCGGTTGACGTCGGTGATCTCGAGCTCGCCGCGGTGCGAGGGCTTCACCGAGCGGGCGACGTCCACCACCTGCTCGTCGTAGAAGTAGAGGCCGGTCACGGCGTAGCGGCTCTTGGGCTGCCGCGGCTTCTCCTCGATGCTCACGGCCCGGCCCTCGCGGTCGAACTCGACCACGCCATACCGCTCCGGGTCGGCCACGGGATAGGCGAACACCGTCGCGCCGCTGATCCGGGCCCGCGCCGCGGCAAGCCGCGCCACGAGGCCGTGGCCGTAGAAGATGTTGTCGCCGAGCACGAGCACCGACGGCCGGCCGGCCACGAAGTCGGCCCCGATGACGAACGCCTGCGCGAGCCCCTCGGGCCTCGGCTGCACGGCGTAGGAGACGGCCATGCCCCAGCGGTCGCCGTCGCCCAGCAGGTCGCGGAACCGCGGCGTGTCCTGCGGCGTCGAGATGACGAGCACCTCCCGCACCCCGGCGAGCATGAGCACCGCGAGCGGGTAGTAGATCATCGGCTTGTCGTAGACCGGCAGGAGTTGCTTCGACACCGCCAGCGTGGCGGGGTGGAGCCGCGTGCCGGAACCGCCGGCGAGGATGATGCCCCGGCGGGCCTTCGTGTCGTGGGTCATGCGGGCGTGCCTCCGGACGCCGACAGGATAGCGGCTCCGACGGGGCGCCCGGTTTCATCACCGTCCGCGCGGACTTTTCCAAGCCCCCCCTTATGATGTATGCTCCCCTTTGCCCTTTGCTCGATTCGAGCGATCCCCGCCCCGCCCGCCCCGCCCGCCCCGCCCGCCCCCCTCTCCTCCTCGTGAACGAGCGATTGCATCGCAGCACGACCGTGCCGCTCGGCGCCGCTGCGTGCGCGGTCGCGGTGCCGACGCTCGCGGCGGACGCCCCGGGGATCGAAGGGGCCTTCGTTCCCGACGTCGAGCGGTTCCGGCGGGACCGTGAGATCGCGGTCCCCTGGACGACGCTCGGGGCCGCGGGACTCGTGCTCGCGTTCGTGGTCGTCGCCACGGCCGTCATCGCGCTCGCCGGCCGGGCCACGGATCGCCGCCGCCGCCGGCCGCCCCGCTCGATCCTCAAGGACGGCCCGCGGTAGCCGACTCGCCTCCCGCCGCGTCAGCCCGCCATCGCCTTCTTCAGGTTCGCGTCGATCGCGGCCAGAAAATCCTGCGTCGTGAGGTGCGGCTGGGCTGGACCGACGAGGATCGCCAGGTCCTTCGTCATCCTGCCCTCCTCCACCGTCTCGACGCAGACCCGCTCGAGCGTCTCACCGAACCGCGTCACGTCGGGAGTGCCGTCGAGCTTGCCGCGGTGCGCGAGGCCCCGCGTCCAGGCGAAGATCGATGCGATCGGGTTCGTGGACGTCGGCTTGCCCTGCTGGTGCTGGCGGTAGTGTCGCGTCACCGTGCCGTGGGCCGCCTCGGCCTCGACCGTCCTCCCGTCGGGCGTCATCAGCACGCTCGTCATCAGGCCCAGCGACCCGAAGCCCTGGGCGACGATGTCGCTCTGCACGTCGCCGTCGTAGTTCTTGCAGGCCCAGACGTAGCCCCCCTCCCACTTGAGCGCGCTGGCCACCATGTCGTCGATGAGCCGGTGCTCGTAGGTGAGCCCCTTCGCCGTGAACTCACCCTTGAACTCGGCGTCGAAGATCTCCTGAAAGATGTCCTTGAAGCGGCCGTCGTAGGCCTTGAGGATCGTGTTCTTCGTCGAGAGATAGACGGGGAAGTTCCGGGCCAGGCCGTAGCGGAAGCTCGCCCGGGCGAAGTCGCGGATCGAGTCATCGAGGTTGTACATCGCCAGGGCCACGCCCGGCCCGGGAAACTCGAAGACCTTGAACTCCATCGGCTTCGAGCCGTCGGCCGGCGTGAACGCGAGCGTGAGCGTGCCCTTGCCCGGGATCCTGGTGTCGGTGGCGCGGTATTGGTCGCCGAAGGCGTGGCGGCCGACGACGATCGGCTTCGTCCAGCCGGGCACGAGCCGCGGGATGTTCTTGATGATGATCGGCTCGCGGAAGATCACGCCCCCGAGGATGTTGCGGATCGTGCCGTTGGGGCTCTTCCACATCTTCTTGAGGCCGAACTCCTTGACGCGGGCCTCGTCGGGCGTGATCGTCGCGCACTTCACGCCCACGCCGTACTGCTTGATGGCGTTGGCGGCGTCGACCGTGACCTGGTCGGCGGTGGCGTCGCGGTTCTGGATCGAGAGATCGAAGGAGCGGATGTCGACGTCGAGGTAGGGCAGGATCAGCTTGTCCTTGATGAACTGCCAGATGATCCGCGTCATCTCGTCGCCGTCGAGATCGACGACCGGTCCGGCGACCTTGATCCTGCCTGCCATGCGAAACGCTCCTGCTGCGAAATGGCCGAAGTCCTGCACCCGCTGGCTGCGTGTTGTACCACTTCCCGGCAGGGATTCGGAGCGTGGGCCGATTTCCGGCACGACGGCGGCGACGCGCCGGATGTGGACGCCGTCGTCGGGCTCGCCGTACAGTCAGGCGGGAGTGGGCGGCCCCTCCCTGCAGCGCCACTTGGCCCCGCCGTCCGCATCACCGTGCCGCGATTCTCCGCCGCCGATTCCCGAAAGGCCGCCCATGTGCGACACACGTACCGACCGCACTCGTTCCCGCGCCGCCGCCGGTCGCGGCGTGCGGCTCGCCCGCGCGGCCGCCGTGCTCGCCGCCGTGGCCCTCCACGGCTCCACGGTCGCGGCTGATCCGCCGGGCCCCTACGGCGTGACGGTCGTCGTCGACGAGATGGTGGCGATGCGGGACGGCGTGAAACTGGCCACCGACGTCTACCGGCCCACGCGTGACGGCGTGCCGCTCGCCGACCGCACGGCCGTCGTGCTCATCCGCACCCCCTACGACAAGACCGCGGGGAAGTCGCCCGAGGGCACGTTCTTCGCGTCGCACGGCTACACGGCCGTGATCCAGGACACCCGCGGCCGCTACGGTTCGGAGGGCGTATGGCGGTGGCTCGTCGACGACGGCCCCGACGGCGTCGACACCGCCGCCTGGATCGCCGCCCAGCCGTGGAGCGACGGCCGCATCGGCATGATGGGCACGAGCTACGTCGGCGGCACGCAGCACGCCCTGGCGATGGCTGGCTCGCCCCACTTGAAGACGGTGATCCCGGTGGACGCCGTCTCGAACATGGGCCGGCAGAGCATGCGGAACGCCGGCGCCTTCGAGTTGCGGTTCTGGAACTGGATCATCCTCAACGCCGCCAAGGGGAGCACGGCGTCGCGGGATCCGGCGCGGGCCGCGGCACTGGAGGAGATGGCGGCTCACCGCCGCGACTACCTGGCCCACCTGCCCCTGCGGCCCGGCACGACGCCGCTGAAGTTCGCCCCGGAGTACGAGTCGTGGCTAGTCGAGTCGATGCGGCATGCCGCCAACGACGACTACTGGCGGCAGAACGCCATCGTCGACCATCCCGACGAGTATCAGGACATCCCCGTCTACCTCGTGGGCGGCTGGTACGACTCCTGGGCCGGCAACACCACGGCCAACTACCGCGCCCTCTCGCGGCGGCTCGAGAGCGACGTCTACCTGATCATGGGCCCGTGGATTCACGGCGGGCAGGGCGGCGGCCAGCACGGGCAGGTCTCGTTCGGCCCGGACGCCGCGATCGCCGAGCCGCTGACCTGGCGGCGGCGGTGGTTCGACCGCTGGCTGCGGGACGACGAGAGCGTGGTCGGCCGCGAGCCCCCCTTCCGCACGAAGGTGCGGATCTTCGTGATGGGCACCGGCAGCGGCCGCCGCAACGCCGACGGCCTGCT
>JBJTPA010000051.1:0-6273 GCA_046074885.1 Planctomycetaceae bacterium | reverse complement strand
CTGATCCGCGACCCCGGCCACGTCCGCCGGCTCACCGAGGCCGACGCCGTGGCCTCCGTGGCGCTCGCCTGCGAGGCCGACCGCCTGGCGCTCGACGCGGGGTGACGTCGTCGCGAGGACAGGCCAGCCCGTGGCCCGGTTGCCTCGCAACCGGGATGTGTTCTTGATTCATGGCCCTCATGCCAGTCGCGAGGCGACTGGACCACGAGACGAGCTGGTCGCGTTCGCGCGAGGCTCGCGTGAAAACGGCCCGCGGCCGCTTGTGCCCGGCGGGCCGGCGCGCCACGATGGGCCCGATGTGCAGGCTCCAGGCGACGGCGATTCATCGACGCGGCGCGGTGCTCGCGGCAGCGGTCGCCTGCGCTGCGGGAGCCGCCCGCGGCGACGACGCGGTGACCTGGCGCGACGTCGTCGCGGAAGCGCCCATCGACCACGCTGTGACGATCCGCGGCCCGTTCGACGACGCCCACGGGAAGGTTCAACTCGTCGGGCCCGTGGGTGTTGCGGCATCCGACGCCGGCCCCTGCTTCACGGCCTACGCGGTGGCGGCCCGCGGCGACGAGCCGGCGCGGATGGTGCCGGTCGGTGCGGCCGCGGTGCCCGTGCGGCTCGGCCCGCCCGCGTTCCTGCTCGTGCCCGCACGGCGGCTGCGGGACGGCGGGCCGGCGACCGACGCCCCGGCGGGCGTCTACGAGGCTCGCCCGATCCTCGATCCGCCCGAGGCCGTCGCCGGCGTCCCCGCAACCGCGGGCCGGCCGACCCATCTCTGCCTGCCGGTGGACTACCGGCACCACTTCGAGCAGGTGCCGGTCGGGGACGCCGGCCGGGGGCTGCTCCTCTGCGCCGCCCGCGACGCCGATCGGGCCGACGCGCCGATCGACGTGGCCGACGACTTCGGGCTGCACCGCCTCGCGGCCGCCGCGGCCTGCCGGGACGCCGCGTGGGTGCCGGTGGGGCCGCCCGCCCCGCACTGAACGGCACCGCGCATGAAAACGCCGGCCTCTCGGCCGGCGTCGTCACCCGCGTTGTCGCGCGGTTTCGGGCAGGGCGGGTCAGGGCAGGATGACCGCGTCGATGACGTGGATCACCCCGTTCTTGGACCTGATGTCGGTCTTCACGACCTTTGCGCCGTCGATCATGACCGTGCCGTCCTTGACGGTGACCTTCGCGGCCTTGCCGTTCACGGTCTTGGCCTCGGTGAGGCCCACGACGTCCTTCGCCTTCACGGTGCCCGGCACCACGTGGTAGGTGAGGATCGCCACGAGCTTCTCCTTGTTCTCGGGCTTGAGCAGGTCCTCGACGGTGCCCGGGGGCAGCTTCGCGAAGGCCTCGTTGGTGGGCGCGAACACGGTGAACGGGCCGGGGCCGGAGAGCGTCTCGGCCAGGCCGGCGGCCTTCACGGCTGCGACGAGCGTCGTGAACGACGGGTTGGCGGCGGCGTTCTCGACCACCGACTTGTCGCAGGTGCCGCAGCCCGCGGTCGTGATCCTCGCCAGGGCGACGGCGAGCGCCACGCCCGCGAGGGCCATGCCAAACGTGCGAAATCTCATGGGTCTGAACCTTTCTGGAGTCGCCGCGCGGGCGACGGGCATCGATGGGGCGTCGGGGGCGAAGGGCCCTCGATTCCACCATCGTAGCCGTCTCCCGGCGGCCGCCCACCCGCGGGGCCAATGCCCGGGAAAGACGCCGACCCCGCGCGGAGGTCATGCCCCCGCGCGGGGTCGGAAACGTCCCGGTGTCGATGCGGCCGCGGGCCGCGATCGACGCGCCGGCGGATCAGCGGGCCGCTGTCGAGGCCGGCGTCGGCGAATGGGTGGCCGGCTGCGCCGCGGCCTGTGTCGCCGGGGCGGCCGGTGCGGCAGACGCGCAGCAGCCCTCGACGATCACGGCCGTGCTCGCCACCGTGCAGCCACAGCCGGTGCGGCAGTGGCCGCAGGCGTCGCGCCATGTGTAGCACGTCGAACAACCGGTGTTGCAGCAGCCGGTATCGCACCGCGGCGTGCAGCACGACGAGTAGCAGCAGGAGTCGTAGCAGCAGCGGCGGTGCCGCCAGCCGGCCTCCGCGTCGAATCCCGTCACGACTGCGGCCATGCAGGCGATCACCCCGACCAGTCGAACGAGGATCTTGCGAGCCATCGTAGGGACCTTTCACGTGAATCCCGGGACGCGGAGGGCGTCCCCACGCGGGACGCTCTCGTCCCGAGGGCCGGGAACGTTAGGAGCCGCCACCCCGCCCCGGCAAAAAGCCGCCGAACAGCCGCCAGAGGTGGGCCGGACAGTTTCCGCGAGCCGACCCGGAGATGCAGTCGGCCGGGAGCCGCTGAGCGAGCCGACCTCTCATGCGGCTCCCACATGAGCCTCGCGCTTCCGCGATCACCTCGACTCGTGGCCCAGTCGCCTCGCGACTGGAATCCGGCCCGTGGATCGACAGGCAAATCCGGTTGCGAGGCAACCGGATCACGGGTCGGATCACGCGTGAGGATCAAGTGTGACCCGTATCACACGTGATCCTCGGGCTGGCGCGACCTCCGTGTCTCGTGGCCCAGTCGCCTCGCGACTGGAATCCGGCCCGTGGATCGACAGGCAAATCCGGTTGCGAGGCAACCGGACCACAGGTCGGATCACGCGTGAGGATCAAGTGTGACCCGTATGAGCCGTATCAGGCCGCGGCGGCGAGCAGCATCGTCGCCGCATGGATGTCCACGATCGCGTCGAGGTCGGCCGAGTAGCCGCCGCCACAGACGATCGCCACGGGAACGCCCGCGCCGCGGCAGGCGTCGAGCACCATCCGGTCGCGGGCCAGGAGCCCCGGCTTCGTGAGCGCGAGCCGGCCGAGCCTGTCGCCGACGTAGGGGTCGGCGCCGGCGACGTACATCACGAGGTCGGGCCGGCCGCGGTCAAAGCCCTGCGCGAGCGCCGGGGCGAGCGCGGCGAGGTAGGCGTCGTCGCCCGTGCCGTCGGCGAGCCCCACGTCGAGGGAGCCGGGATGCTTCCGCAGCGGGAAGTTGCGGTCGCCGTGGAGCGAGAGCGTGAACACGCTCTCGTCGCCCGCGAAGATCTGCGCCGTGCCGTTGCCCTGGTGGACGTCGCAATCGACGACGAGCACGCGGCGGACGGCGCCCCGGGCCTGCATCTCCCGCGCCGCCACGGCCGTGTCGTTGAACACGCAGTAGCCCTCGCCCCAGTCGCTGCCCGCGTGATGCGTGCCGCCGGCGAGGCTCGCCGCCGCGCCATCGACGAGCGCGGCGGCGGCGGCATCCACGGCGGCACCGGTGCTGCGGAGCGAGCGGGCCACGAGCTCGGGGCTCCACGGGAACCCGATGCGGCGGACCTCGGCGGGCGTGAGTGTCCCGGCGAGGACGCGGCCCACGTAGGCCCGGTCGTGCACCCGCAGGAGCTCGTCGTCGGTGGTCGCGTGGGGCTCGATGAAATCGAAGGGCGCGCCCGCCGCCGCGTGGGCCTCGAGCCGGCGGCGCAGGAGTGCGTACTTCGCGGCCGGGAAGCGGTGGCCCTCGGGCAGCGGCAGTGGCCAGCGGTCGGAGGGGTAGAGTCGCACGCGCGGCCTGGGTCAGGACGGGCGTCCGGCCCGCGGCCAACGCCGGCGGCCGAAGGGCGCGCACGCCAGCACCGCGGCCCCACCGGCGGCGATCGCCATCGACGAGGGCTCCGGGACAAAGGCCACGATCTGCGGCCGGTAGTAGGAGAGGTCGGCCATGTACGTGGCATCGCCGAACACGGCGGTGAAGACAGGGTTGGGCTGGCCCGCATAACCACCCACCGCAGTGATGACGCCGGCCAGCAGCCACTGGCCGCCAACTTTCGTGAACACGGCGCCCCCCGAGTCGTGCAGCACGGCCTGGGCCTCGGACGTGCCTGGGGCGTAGTTGAAGAACGTCTGGAACGACTTGACGTCGCCGTAGCCGGCGTCGATCCAGAGGTCGTTGGCCTCGACGTTGTTCGTGCCCCAGCGGATCGCCTGCGTGCCCAGGGTCTGAAAACCTGCCGCGTCACCGTTGGAGCCCGTGACGGTCCACGTTGGGGGATTCGTTGTGTCATCGACGAGCCACTGCGTGAACGCCCCGCGGTCGAGGCCGCCGCCGATCATCGTCACGGCCGCCCCGGTGCCGGTCATCGACGAGGCGATCGACAGGGTCGGCAGGCCGACAGGCTCGGTCGCCAGCTTGAACATGGAGAGATCCGTCTGGGCGGTCCTTCCCGGCGTTGTGTTGACGAGCGCGAAGCTCGTGTCGGAGCCAGACGCCTGCAGGTAGGTGCCGCTCGCGAGGATGATCCCGTCGCCGCCAACGTGGCCGGCGGTCAGCACCCACCCGCCGCCGAGGTAGATCGCGGTGCCATGGCCGCTCGTGCTGTAGCCGACGTTGGCGAAACCGGGATCGTCGGCGGGGGCCGTCGTGTTGCCCGTGCCGTAAAAGGTCTCGATGATCACCCCCCGCGCGGGCCTCGCGGGGACGACCAGCGCGGCGGCCACGGCGAGAGCCGCGAGCCGGAACGGAACGGGGCTGGATGGGCTCGCTCGGTGCATGATCATGCCGCCGGTGTCGGGGGCGAAACCTCGACCCATGGTATCGCCGCCGCTCATCCGAATCCCAACCCGGGTCCTCACGCCCGGCGGATGACGGCGAACCACGCGCGGGCGCCGCCGGGCGAGAACTCGGCGCCCGGGACGCCCGGCACCACCTCGAACCGGGCCGGCTCGACCGACTCCACCACCCAGCCGGAGGAGAACGCCGAGCGGAACTCCGGCTCGGACACCCGCCGTGGACCGTGCGTGCCCGGCTCGGCCTCCGACATGCAGAGCAGGAACACGCAGGCTCCCGGCTCGAGCAGCGTCGCAAGCGCCGCCACGTAGGCCGACCGCCTGGCGTCGTCGAACGAGTGGAAGAGCCCGCAGTCGGTCACGGCGTCGAACCGCTCGGGGATCGCCCCCACCGCGAGCGCGTCCATCTCCAGGAAGTTCACGCCCACGCCCGCCGCAGCGGCCTTCGCGCGGGCGGCGGCGAGCGGCCCGGCGAGAAAATCGACGCCCGTCACGGCGTGGCCGCGGCCCGCGAGCCAGATCGCGAGATCCCCCGTGCCGCAGCCGCAGTCGAGCACCCGCCCCGTGATCCGGTCCCCGGCCGCCACGAAGGCCGGCTGCGGCCGGCCGATGTCCCAGGGCGCCCGCGGCGCGGCGTAGTAGCCGGCGAAGCGGTCGCGGGCCTCGGCGTCGTCGCTCATCGGATGCCTCGAGTCGCCGCGGACCGCGGAGATTCCTCCAGCCTACCGCACGGCACCCGGGCCGTCAGCGGCGCACGCGGCCCGGATCGGCCTTGCGTCGCTTCCGCGCCGCGGCGACAGTTTGCCATCTCCGGCCACCGCGCCGAGGCCGCCCGCCGAGACCGCCCCGCATGGATTTCGCCGCCGTCATCCCCTGGCTCTCGGCCCACTGGGCGATGGCACTCACCGCGGCCGTCGTCGCCCTCACGCTCGGGCTCCTGCTCTTCGTGCAGCGGGCGCCCGACATGGTGATGATCGGCGGCGTGGTGATCCTCCTGGCCGCCGGCGTCATCACGCCCGACGAGGCCCTCAAGGGGATGTCCAACGAGGGCATGATCACCGTCGCGGCGCTGTTCGTCGTGGCCGCCGCAGTCGAGCGGACCGGGGCCCTGGCGGTGATCGTGGACCGCGTGCTCGGCCGGCCCAAGTCGCTCGGCGCCGCCCAGCTCCGCACGATGGTCGGGCCGGGCGTCGTCTCGGCCTTCATGAACAACACGCCGGTCGTGGCCCTCATGGTGCCGGCCATCCGCGACTGGGCGCGGAAGCACCGGCTCTCCGTGTCGAAGCTCCTCATGCCGATGAACGCCGCCGTCGTGCTCGGCGGCCTGTGCACCCTCATCGGCACGAGCACCAACGTCGTCGTCAGCGGCCTCGTGGCGGGCAAGCGTGGCACGCCCCTCGAGATGTTCGACATCACGTGGCTGGGCGTGCCGCTGTTCGCGGTCGGCCTGGTCTACCTCGTGGTCGCCAGCCGGTTTCTCCTCAAGGACCGCCGGCCGCCCATGAGCACGGGCGACGACCCGCGCGAGTACTCGCTCGAGATGCTCGTCGAGCCGGGCAGCCCGCTGGCCGGCCGCACGATCGAGGAGGCGGGCCTGCGGCACCTCGACGGGTTGTATCTCATGGAGATCGACCGGGGCGGCCACGTGCTCCCGGCCGTCGGCCCCACCGAGCGGCTCGAGGCCGGCGACCGGCTCGTGTTCGTGGGCGTGATCG
>JBJTPA010000050.1:0-3366 GCA_046074885.1 Planctomycetaceae bacterium | reverse complement strand
TCGACGTCGGTGGCGAGCGGCAGGCCACGGGTGTGGATGTTGAGGATGGCTTCCCGGCCATTGCGGTCCGGCAGCCCGACGGTGACCTGGCGGTCGAACCGGCCGGGCCGGAGCAGGGCGGGATCGAGCACGTCGGGCCGGTTGGTGGCCGCCAGCACGATCACCGATTCGGAGGGGCTGAAGCCGTCCATCTCGGAGAGGATCTGGTTGAGCGTCTGCTCCCGTTCGTCGTGGCCGCCGCCGAGGCCCGCGCCGCGGACCCGCCCCACGGCGTCGATCTCGTCGATGAAGAGGATCGCGGGGGCGGCGTCCTTGGCCGTCTTGAACATGTCGCGGACCCGCGAGGCCCCCACGCCCACGAACATCTGGATGAACTCGCTGCCCGAGATCGAGAAGAAGGGCACGCCGGCCTCGCCGGCCACGGCCCGGGCGAGCAGGGTCTTGCCCGTGCCGGGCGGGCCCATGAGCAGCACGCCCTTGGGCACGCGGCCGCCGAGCCGCTGGAACTTCTGCGGATCTTTGAGGAACTCCACGATCTCCTGGAGGTCGGCCTTCACCTGCTCGAGGCCCGCCACGTCGGCGAACGTCACCTGCTTCTCGCCGGCGGCGTAGCGCTTCGCGGGCGACTTGGCGAAGCCGCCGAGGAAGCCCGTGTTGCCCAGCGGGTCGCGGGCCCGCCGGAGCATCGTCCAGAAGGCGGCCATGATCAGCAGCGGCACGAGGAGGTAGAGGCCCATGAGGAAGCCCGTGCCGTCGCTCGGCGTCCGCGTCGTCGTGCGGATCTCGCCGTGCTCCCGCATGAGCTCGTCGAAGCCGCCCCGCAGGTAGGGGCTGAGCTCGAGCCGGAAGGTCTTCAGCCTCCGGGCGGGCGTGGACCCCGCGGCCGGGAGCTCGGTCTCCGCGGCGAACTCGCCGGCGAGTTGATCGCCGGTCAGCTCGATCGCGGCGACGTTCCGGGCCTTCACCTGCCGCACGAACTCGTCGTAGCCGATCTTCTCGCCGCCGCCGCTCCCCACCTGCCCGGTGAAGAGCGTCGCCAGCGCGACGGCCACGAGGACGATGATGGCGACGGCCGGCAGGCCCACGGGGCGGCGCGGTCCAGCTCCGGGCGGAGTGGATCGCTGCGGGCCGGGGCGGGGGGCGGTGTCCATGGCGGTCGGGAGCCGGGGGCGGCCGCGGGACTCGGCGGCGTGGATCGACAGTGTAGTGTATGACGATCGTCGCCGGGCGGCCGCGGGCCGGTGCGCCCGGCCGCCGACGCGGAGCGAGCGATGCAGGACGGGACGACGACACCGGGCAGGCACGGCGTGGTGGCGATCGCCCGACGTGCGGCCGACCGCCGGTTCCTCGTGATCCGCCGCGGCCTCACGGTCGTCGCGGGCGGGACGATCTGCTTTCCCGGCGGCCACATCGAGCCCGGCGAGGAGGAGGCCGAGGCGGTGGTGCGGGAGTGCCGCGAGGAACTCGCCGCGCGGGTCGAGGCCACGGCGTGCGTGTGGCGGAGCGTGACCGCGTGGGGCACGTCGCTCGCGTGGTGGACCGTCGTGCTCGACGAGCGCGAGCCGCTCGTGGCCCATCCGGTGGAGGTGGACGAGATCCTGTGGCTCTCGCCCGTGGAGATGCTCGAGCACCCCGAGCTGCTGCAGGGCAACCGGCCGTTCCTCGAGGCCGTGATCGAGGGCCGGCTCGAGGTGTGACGCGGATCACACGCGTGGTTCGGTTGCCTCGCAACCGGAATGTGCGATCGATCCCCCGGGGCGGATTCCAGTCGCGAGGCGACTGGACCACGCGGGGCCGTGATCGAGGGCCGGCTCGAGGTGTGACCGACGTCACTCGTCCGGTAATGCCCGGGACAGCAAGCCCGGAGCGCGAGCGACGGGATCGTGGTCGGAACGTCCTGCCGTGTCGCACCATCGTGCGCGAGGCAGCCGGCAGTCCCTGCGATTGCGCTTGGGGCTTCCTGACGGCGGGCGGAGCGTGCTCAATCGCCGTCAACCGTGTCCGGCGGCACGTCGTTCTTGAAGATCACGCCCGGCGGCTCCCTGGGGGGAGGCAGGTCGGGCGGGTTGGCGGCCGAGTCGAGGAGTGCGCGGAAGCGGTTGGGCCGCGGCGGGGCGGCCTCCGGCATCTCCGCGGACGCCGGCATGACGCGGGGATCCACGATCGCGGCCCGCTCGGCGTCGCGGACCTGGGCCAGCCAGCGGTCGAGCGTGACCCGCTCCGGCGTGGAGAGCGGGGCGGCGCGGCGGGTGGGGGCCTCGACGTCGGCAGGGTGGCCCGCGGCGAGCGTCGCCGCGAGCGGCCGCGGATCGCGGGCGGGGCCGACGGCCGCGAGGAACGCCGCCAGGTTGGCGCGGGTGTGGGACTGGTCGGGCGGTGCCTGGCCGATGCCGCGGCGCAGGCGGGGCGCCGGCGAGTCGGCGCTGCCGTGGCAGGCACCCGTCGCGCAGCGGTTGAGCAGGAGCGGCTGCACCCGCTGGGTGAAGGAGGCCACGACCTCGGGTGGCAGGTCGGTCGCGGCGGCGCGGCCGGCTGCGCCGGCGGCCGCGAGGGCGAGCGCCGCACGCAGCAGCGGCGTCCGGTGATGCTGGGTGGTCGCTCGCATGACGGGATTCATTCGCGCGTGCGCGGCGGAGGGCCGTCGGCGCGGGGCGGGAGGGTAGGCGTCGAGGCGACGTCGTTCAAGCCGGATCGGGCTTCCGCCGGCGTTGTGGGACGCGCCCGGCCCCCGTAGACTCCGGGGCCGCGGAAATCCGCGAAAAACAGCCGGTTCCCCCTTGGAGCGAGAGAGTCCATGGAGCGCACGTTCGTGATGTTCAAGCCCGACTGCGTGCAGCGCGGGCTGGTCGGCCGGATTCTCGCCCGGTTCGAGGAGAAGGGGCTGCGGCTGGTGGCGATGAAGATGCTCCGCATCACGCCCGACGTCGCGAAGCAGCACTACGCCGAGCACGTCACGAAGCCGTTCTATCCGGGTCTCGAGGAGTTCATCACGGCCGCGCCTGTCGTGGGCTGCGTGTTCGCGGGTCCGGAGGTGATCCGCGTGGTCCGCGAGATGCTCGGGGCCACGAACGGCCTCAAGGCGGCGCCCGGCACGATCCGCGGCGACTACTCGGCGAGCCGGCAGATGAACCTCGTCCACGCCTCCGACTCGCCCGAGTCGGCGGCCCGCGAGATCGCGATCTACTTCAAGTCGCCCGAACTGCTCGACTGGGATCCCTCGCTCGCCTGCTGGTATCAGGCTCCCGGGGAAGCGTGACCGCGTGAGCGTGCTCGTCTTCGGGCATCGAAACCCCGACACCGACGCCATCTGCTCGGCGCTGGCCTACGCCGACCTCCTGCGGCGCACCACCCGGCCCGACGCGGTCG
>JBJTPA010000049.1:0-3520 GCA_046074885.1 Planctomycetaceae bacterium | reverse complement strand
GTCTCCGCTAGCCGTCTACGCCGTCTCGAGGGGATGGGCAGCCCCGAGCCTTTCTCGGTCGTTTCGTGTGAGGCGAGGGGATGCTCGTGCCCTCGAGCGGGCTATGGGAGCGAGCGCAGCCAGGATGGCGAAGCGAAGCGGACATGCAGAGAGCCGAGGCCTCGGAGGGCCGAGGCGAACGTCCGGCGAGAGGGCATGAGCATCCCCGAAGCCGCGGGATGTGTGATCCGTTTCAGGCGGTCTCCGGCCGCTTCTCCCGGATCCAGCCCTGGAGGAGCCACATGCCCAGCGGGCCGGCGACCGTGGTGACGCCCACGATCGCCCAGAGCATGGCGGGATCACGGGCGCCGTCGGCCGGGCAGTAGCTCGCCAGCAGCCATCCCGACATTGGGGTCACGACCAGCTTGGCGAGGAAGAACGGCAACTTGGCGAGGCCGACGTAGGTGGCCTCCTGGCCGGCCGGCGCGATCGCCACGTTGTATTCGTAGAGCCGCGGTGACCAGAGCGCCTCGCCGATGGTGAGCACGACGATCATCGCCACCTGCCACGAGAGCGACGATCCGAAGCAGAGCAGGAACGGGCTCACGGCCGAGATGGCGGCGCCCAGGAGCAGCACCGGGAAGATCGGCAGCCGCCGGGTGAGCGCCGTGGCCAGCGGAACGAGGAACAACACGCCCATCGAGTTGAGCGACCAGACGGTGCCCACGGGAAAATCGTCCCCCTCGACCCGGGTCACGTACTTCGGCCACGTGAAGTGCATGTGCTGGAACATGAGCCGCACGAGCGAGAGCAGCACGATGAGCAGCATGAAGCGCCAGAACCGCCGGTCGGAGACGACGTCGGCCAGGGCCACGAGAGGATTGGCCGCCGCCGGCCCGGAGCGGGCCGCGTCGCGGCCCAGGTCGCGCCGCACGAAGAGCACGATCAGGGCCGCGAGTGCCGCCGAGGCGAATCCGCAGGCCAGGATCACGTCGTGGGCGGAGACCTCGCGGGTGCCCAGGAGGGGCAGGTCGAGCATGCGGGAGACGAGCTCCTTGTCCTCGAGGAACTGGCGGCGGATCAGGTCGATCGGCCAGCCGATGACCGCGCCGGCGAGGTTGAAGCTCACGTACCACAGCGAGAAGGCGAAGGCCCTGGTGTGGGGCCGGGCCGCCATGTTCACGGCCACCTGGAGGGCCGGCGACGTGAGCGCGTAGGCGAACGCGAAGGCCATCATCCAAGCGATCGCGGTGGCCGGCCCGTCGGCCAGCGACATTCCCAGCCGCGTCGCCGCCGCCAGCGCGAACGATGCCACCAGCAGCCGCCGCACGCCAAGCCAGTCGGCGAGCGCCCCCGCGAAGAAGCTCAGGAGCGTGACGATGAGCGAGAAGAACGACGCCCACCCGCCGGCCGCCTCGTCGCTCAGGCCGAAGTCGCCCGAGAGCCACAGGGGGATCGTCTGCAGGAACGAGAAGATGCCGAGGTATTCGAGGAACGTGGCCAGGTAGATGAGCCACAGGTCGCGCGAGCCGGGGCCGACGAGGGCCTTCAGCTCCTCGAGGAGCGTGGTCGTGGCGGTGCCGGAGTCGGTGTGGCTCATCGTCGGTCTCGCGCGGTGCGCCGGCACCGGGGCCCGCGGGGTTTGACGCAGCCGCGGGCAGGCCAATAGTCTTCGCGGGCCGCGGGGGTTCCCGCAAGATCGTCTCGCCGCGAGGAGCTGCGCCGTGATCGTCGGCTGCCCCACCGAGATCAAGACCCGCGAGTGCCGCGTCGGGCTGATTCCCGCGGCGGTCTTCGAGCTCCGCGCGGCCGGCCACGACGTGCTCGTGCAGTCGGGCGCCGGCCTCGGCTCGGGGATCACCGACGACGACTTCGCCGCCGCCGGGGCCACGATCGTGGCGACCGCCGCCGAGGTCTGGGCCGCGGCCGACGTCGTCTGCAAGGTGAAGGAGCCCCTGCCCGCGGAGTTCGGGCTCATGCGGGAGGGACAGATCGTCTACACGTACCTCCACCTCGCCGCGGCCCCGGAGCTCACCAGAGCCCTCGTGGACCGCCGCGTGACGGGCATCGCCTACGAGACGATCCAGGTGGGCTCGACGCTGCCGCTGCTCAAGCCGATGAGCGAGGTGGCCGGGAAGATGAGCGTGCAGGTCGGGGCCTGGTGCCTGGAGCGGGAGCACGGCGGCAAGGGGGTGCTGCTCGGCGGCGTGCAGGGCGTGCCACGGGGCAGGGTGGTCGTCATCGGCGGCGGCGTGGTCGGCATGAACGCGGCCAAGGTGGCCGTCGGCATCGGCGCCGACGTCACGATCGTGGACAACTCGCTCGAGCGGCTCGAGTACCTCGAGGACGTCTTTCTCGAACGCCTGCAGACGCTGTACTCCACGAAGCACGCGATCGCCGAGCAGGTGCGGACGGCCGACCTCGTGATCGGCGCGGTGCTCGTTGCCTGGGCCCGGGCGCCGCGGCTCGTGCCCCGCGAGTTGCTCGCCCAGATGCAGCCGGGCTCCGTGATCGTGGACGTGGCCGTGGATCAAGGGGGCTGCGTGGAGACCTCGCGGGTCACGACCCACGACGCCCCCACGTTCGTGGTGGACGGGATCGTGCACTACGGCGTGGCGAACATGCCGGGGGCCGTGCCGCGGACGAGCACGTTCGCGCTCAACCACGCCACGTTCCCCTACCTCAAGCTGCTCGCGAAGAAGGGGCTCGCCGAGGCCGTCCGCGGCTCCGCGCCGCTCGCGAAGGGGGTCAACACGTGCGCGGGCCACGTCACGTACCAGGCGGTGGCCGAGGCGCACGGCCTGCCCTGGACGCCGCTCGGGACGGTTGTGCCGGGCGCCGCCGGGTGAGCGGCGGCGCGAGCGGCCGGGCTAGCGGTCGCGCGGCGGTGCCGGAAACTCCTCGAGGTCGTTGCCACGGACCTCGATCCCGTCGATGGGCCGGAGGAGCGCCGCGCCGCCGGGCGGCAGGATCTCGAAGTGTCGCGCGGCGGTCAGTGCGTCCACCACCTCGGTGCAGAAGCCGGGACGCGTCGCCCACGTCACCGGATCGTGCCGCCGCAGGTCCACGGGCACCGAGTAGGTGCGGAGCGTCTTGCGGCGGCCCTTGAGGTACTGCGGGAAGTAGGAGACCGCCAGCTCCCGCAGCGAGCGGTGGATCGGGTCGCGGTAGCGGAGGAACGGGCTGTTGCTCTTGGAGACCGCCCCCCAGAGGCCGCGGCGGCGGAACAGCGCGACCACGTGGTCCACGTCGCCCCGGGCGGCGCCCATGTCCATCAGGAGCGGCGGCTCGCCCGCCAGCCACAGGGCACAGGCGGCCACGAACGCGGCCTCGACGCAGTTGGCCCGGTCGGCCTCCAGGACGCCCGCGACCGACCGGGCCGAGGCCCCGTCCGGCGCGTGGTTCCAGGGGATCGCGTTGACGAAGTCCTGGATCCGCTCCGGCGTCCGCAGCCCCCCCAGGGTCGCGCGGACGGCCTCGGGCAGGCCGAGCGGCGCTGGCTGGGATCGGTGGGCCGAGCGGGTAACGGGCTGGGTTTCCG
>JBJTPA010000048.1:0-3296 GCA_046074885.1 Planctomycetaceae bacterium | reverse complement strand
GCCGAGCGTGCCGGGGATGCCGACGAGCGTCTCGAGGCCGCCGAGCCCGGCCTGGACCGCCACGGAGACGACATGGACGAGCTTCGCCCCGGCACCCGCGACGAGCGCCGGGCGATCGACCGAGACCGACGAGAACGCGGGGCCGGAGAGGCGCACCACCATGCCGTCGAACCCGGTCGCCGGCACCAGGACGTTCGTGCCGCCACCGATGACGCGCAGCGGAATCCCCCGCTCACGGCAGCGTCGCACGACGCGTTCGAGCGCCGCCACGTCGACCGGCTCGCAGAACCAGCGCGCCGAGCCGCCGACCCCGAGCCAGGTGTGCGGAGCGAGCGGCTCCGCCTCGCCCACCGCCACGCCGAGATCGTCGAACGGCGTCGCCGCGTTGCCCGCCGCGGCCGTGTCGGCCGTCTTCCCGCTCGCCGCCATCGTCGTGTCCTCGCGCACCCTCGACCTCCACGGCTTTGAATCGCGCCGTTTCGTCCCGAGAATTGTTGCCCACGGGCCGCACGGCCGTCCATGCCGGCCGGCCCCGGCCGGTCAGGCGGCCCGCGGCCCGGTGGCGAACCGCCGCGGCGGGTGCGCCAGCCGCAGCCAGCCGTCCACGAGCGTGGCCACGGGCACCCCGCTGCCGGTCCGCGGCCCCGCGGAATCTCCCAGCGCGATCAGGCAGTCGCCGGCCCCGAGCCTGCCCAGGACCCGGTCCACGCGGGCGTAGGCGGCCACGGCCTCCCCGCCGGCCTCGTCGTCGAGCACGTCGGAGGGCACCACGACGACGTCGTCGCACGTCCGCCGCACCGGCCGCGCGAACTCCGCGGCCCCGATCGCGTCCACGAGCCGCCGCTCGGCGACGACGGCGAGCCGGCCGGCCGTCAGGCGGCGGAGGCTGGCGAGCGTCGAGGCCAGCGCGTGGCGGCACGGCGGCGCGTCGAGGAACGCGGCGAACTCCTGCCCGCGGTCGAGCCGCTCGACGCGGCCCGCGACGCCGCCGGCGGCCTCGATCCCGCGGGCGGCGAGGTCGAGCGGCACGCCGAGGCAGAGCCCGGCTGCGGCCGCGGCCATCGCGTTGCGGGCGTAGGACGCGACCGGCACGTCCACGGCGACGGGCACGACCTGCCCGGCCGCCGAGGCGAGGAACGTTTGCCCGTGCAGGCTCCGCTCCACGGGCCGGGCATGGACGTCGCAGCCGGCGTCGAGACCGGCGGTGAGACAGGTGCGCCCGCCGCGGCGGGCGACCGCGGACGCGATGCCACCGAGGCCGGGAACGCCGGTCGCGACGAGGCACCCGCCCGGCGCGATCGCGGCGGCGATACGCCGCGCATGATCCGCGGACCGCGGGCCGCGAGCCGCGCCGCTCACGACGACCACCGCGCACGAGTCGCGTCCCAACGCGCCGGCCGCGAGCGCCGCGGGGTGGACCTCGACCACGGCGTGCGTGCAGCCGTCGGCCTCGAGCCTCGCGATCCAGTCCGGGATCGCCCCGGGCCGCTCCCGGTCGGGGGCCGCGTGGAGGCCGCCGTCAGCGGCGACGCAGCCGAGATCGGAGACGATTCCCACCCGCAGCCCGGCCTCCGACATCACCGCCGCCGTCAGCCACGCGGTGGTGGTCTTGCCCGCGACGCCGGTCACGGCGACGACCCGCATGCGCCGCGTCGCGCCCGCCCGATTCACGAACATCCGATCCGACATGGTGGCCTCCTGCCCGGTCGCACGGTCCGTTCGCGGGCCTTCCCTGGCCGCGACGGGGCGGAATTGTCCGCACCGCCGAAAACGGGTCAATACCGCATCGGGCCGCGGTCCCGTCGGGAGGCGGCGGGCCGCGCGCATCCTGCCCCGCTTGCCACGGCTGCCACGATCCCACTACCGTGACCCGGTCCGCCGCGGCAGCCACATCAGGAACGACCGCCCGTGCCCCAGCGACATCCACGCCGCGACGCATCGCCGCGGATCGCCTGGGTCGGCCCCACGGCGGGACCGGAACTCGGCTGGGCCCGGGAGGCAGCCGCCTCACTCGCCGAAGTGATCGACTTCGCCGACGCGGCGGCTGCCGTCGCCGGTGGCCCCGGGGAGCCGTGGCCGGCCATCGTGCTGCTCGGCAGCGACGTGCCGGCGCGGTGGTCGCCCGACGATCTCACGTCGCTGGCGCGGCGCTGGCCGCTGGCGCCGCTCGTCTCGGTGGCGACCGGGATCGTGGCCGGCCGACGCCGCAGCGGCCCCGCCCTGCCGGCGGTCGAGGAGGTGCCGTGGAGCGAGCTCGCGGCGCGGCTGGCATGGTGGCTCGAGGACCGCGACGCGGACCGGCCCGGCACGCTCGGCCTGCCGGCGACCGCCCGCCGCGAGGACCGGGCCCTCGAGGCCGCCGCCGCGCTCCGGCCGGTTGAGGGACGGACATCGCGGGTCTCCGTGGCGGCCGGCCGGCCGACGGACCTCGAGGGCATCGCCGACCTCGTGGCAGCGTCGGGCCGGACGATCGTGCGCCGGATCTGCGGGCTGCCGCCGCTCGACGAGCCGGCCGACGTGCTCGTGTGGGACACCGACCCGTTCGGCCCCGCCCACCTCGCCTGGCTGCGGATGCTCGCGGCCAACCGGCCCGACCTCGCCGTCGTCGTCATCGACTCCTTTCCGAACCCCGACACGGCGCTCGCCGCCCTGCGGTCGGGGGCCGTCGCGGTCCTCGGACGGCCGCTCTCCCCCGAGGCACTCGCCGGGGCCCTCGTGCGGCGGGAATCGGCCGCCAGTGGCCTTGGCCCCGCCTGCGAGCACCGGTAGCATCCCGCCCCCGCCGTCTCGGACCGGCGGCCCGCGGAGCGTCCCATGCGGCCGGTCGTCGCCCTGCAGTTCGTCGGCGTCGTCGCCCTGGCGGCGGGCTGCGCCCACGTCGTCGGCCTCGACGCGCTCGCCGCGCGGCAGGCGTCGGGCGGGCTGCTCTCGTGGGCCGCGGACCGCGAGCTGCCCGCGCACACGCAGGTCGAGGTCGGGCAGCTCGTGATCCACGCCGACTTCCCGGTCGCCGGGCAGCACCGCCTCGTCCGCGAACTCGACGGGCTGCGGTCCGATGTCAGCCAGCGGCTCGGACTGCCGATCTCCGACGAGCCGGTGCACCTCTACCTCTTCGAGGACGCGGGCCGCTACGAGGCGTTCGCCGCCCGGCAGTTCCCGGGGTTCCCGGCGCGGCGGGCGTTCTTCGTGGAGACCGACACCGTGCTCGCGGTGTTCGCCGCCTGGCAGGATCGCCTCGCCGAGGACCTCCGCCACGAGACCACGCACGGCTACGTCCACGCCGTCGCGCCGGCGGT
>JBJTPA010000047.1:0-2609 GCA_046074885.1 Planctomycetaceae bacterium | reverse complement strand
CGCAACCGCGCGACCGCGACGGCGGCCTCGCGGTCCTCGGCGGGCACGGCGACCTGCGGCACCGCCGCGGGCGCCGCGCGGGAGGGACCGCCCACGCCGCCCGCGCCGCCCGCACTGCCCGGCTCCTCCCCGCCGTCGAGGTCGAAGAGCGTGCGGGGCCTGGCCCGAGCGGGTGCCGCCGGGGCCGGCTCCGCGCCGCGGCCCGCCTTGCCGCGGGCCTGCGCGAGCAGGCCGCGGAACCCGAGTTCGCCGAAGAACGCGGCGAGCCGGTCGTGGTCGGGCTCGTGGAGCCGGCCCGCCTCCCACGGGATCGTCATCGGCACGGCGGCGTCGAGCCGGATGAGCTCGCGGTCGGCGCGGGCCGTGTCGCCGTGGGCGACGAGGTTCTCGCGCCGCTTTGCCTGCGTGACCTCGGAAGCCCGTGCGAGCAGCTCGTCGAGCGTGCCGAACCGCTGCAAAAGCTCGGTCGCCGTCTTGGGGCCGATCCCCGGCACGCCCGGCACGTTGTCCACCGCGTCGCCGACGAGCGCGAGGAAATCAACCACCTGGTCGGGCCGGATGCCCCACTCGGCCGCAAGCTCGTCGGGCCCCAGCACCGCGTTCGACCGCAGGTTGAGCAGCCGGACGCGGTCGCCGAGCAGCTGCCGGGCGTCCTTGTCGGACGTGGCGATCGTGCAGTCGCCGCCGGCCGCGACGGTGCGGACGGCGAGCGTGGCCAGCACGTCGTCGGCCTCCCAGCCGGGCACCTCGAGGCACGGGATGCCCAGGATTTCGAGGAGCCGCCGCGCGAGCGGGATCTGCGGCACGAGGTCGGCGGGCATCTCGGCGCGGGTGGCCTTGTAGTCGGCGAACCGCTCGTGACGGAACGTCGGCCCCGGCGGGTCCATCGCGCAGAAGAGATAGTCGGCCTTCCGCTTCGCGACGACGTCGAGCAGGTCGCGGGCAAACCCGTAGATGGCCGACACCGGCGTGCCGTCGGGCGCCGTCATCTCGGGCAGTGCGTGGAAGAGCTGGTAGATCCGCGACAGCGTGTCGATCGCGAGCACGTTCCTGCCGTGCAGGTCGGGCTCGGGCGTGGCGGTCACGTCACTCATGCGCGGGCCAGCATACCCGCGGCGTGCGGCTCACAGGTGATCCTCAGGCATCAACGCCCAACCCGGCTTCGGGAATGCCCGTGCCCTCTCGCTGGACGTTCGCCTCGGCCCTCCAGGCCTCGGCTCTCTGCATGTCCGCTTCGCTTCGCCGACCAATCCGCCTACGGCGGATCGGTGCCCGGGCTGCGCTCGCTTCCATAGCTCGCTCGAGGGCACAGGCACCCCCTCGCCTTGCCCGCGATGATCTGGCTACCGCCGTTGTGACTCCGTCAGGAAGCCCGGAGCGCAAGCGACGGGACTGCGGGGCCCACCGGGTCCGCGGTGGCCCTATGACGTGGCGACCCACATTGTCCCCGCGCTGGCGCTTGGGGCTTTCTGACACCACCCGCACACGCGCCAGGCCCGGAGGGCCGGGTCGACACCAGCCGGCGGAGGCCGGCCAAGGCACGGTCGGCAGGATGCCGAGCCGTGCCGTGAAGTCAGTCAGTCACCGGCCGGGGGCTCGTACTCGAAGTCCTTCCACTTCATGGCGCGGCGGAAGGGCTCGATCCGCAACACCACCTCGCCGTTCTGGAAGATGCGGACCGTGCCGCTCGTCTCGCTCACCGCCACGGCCACGCTCTTCGTGCGGCGGGTGATCGCCGCCGCCGCCCAGTGCCGGGCGCCGAGCCCCTTCGCCACCGAGACGCTCTCCGCCGAGGCGTCGATGTAGCGGGCCGCGGCCTCCACGGTGCCGTCGGCGTTCACCACGAAGGCGCCGTCGAGCTGGGCGATCTCCTTGAGGCCCTCGCGGACCCGCGGGTCGGCGAGCCGCCGCTCGCCGCGGCTGTAGCCGCGGACCGGGTCGAAGCCCGCCGAGTGGCTCGACTGCATCACCTTGCGGGCGTCGCCGACCACGAACAGCGTGCCCACCGGCTTGCCCTCGCGGCCCTCGCGGCCGATCTCCACGGCGAGGTCCACCACGAGCCGGAGCGTCTCCAGCGGCACCTTCGTCTCCAGGTTCCGCAGGTCGCGGACGGTGAGCTGGCCGAGGTGCTCCTCGAGCCGCAGCAGGCTCACGGAGTCGATCGTGCCCGCCTCGAAGCCGCTGTAGACCGCGACGACGCGGGCCTCGGGCGCGATCCGCTCGGCCGCCACGCACTCGAGCAGGGCCTGCGCGATCCGCTCCTGCACCGGCAGCCCCGCCACGTCGAGCGGCACCCGCTGGAGCCCGTGGTCGCCCGCGCCCTCGAGGTCGGCCTCTTCGGCGGCGGCCACGAGCACCGCGGCGGTGCCCGCCACCTGCCGCACCCGTGCCCAGTCGAGCCGGTGCTCGACGAGCAGCAACACCGCCTCGGCGTCGGTCGCCGCCACGAGCCGCGCGGCGGTGTCGAGGAGCTGCTCGAGCTGCGGGCTGAGATCGGCGGGGGTCATCGGGCCGCTCCCGGCGCGTCGGGCGACGGCCCGTCGCGGCAAGACTACGCATGCCCTCGCGCGCGATCAAGCGCGTGCGGTCAGCGCCGCAGCGGCCGCTCG
>JBJTPA010000046.1:0-16093 GCA_046074885.1 Planctomycetaceae bacterium | reverse complement strand
CGACCGATGATCTTGGCCTGGCGATTCACCATCTTGCCGAGCAGCTCGAGGTCCTTGTAGTCGACATACAGCGGCCGGGGCCGCGCGCCGTCGATGAAGATCGGGTCGCGCCGCTTGACCTTGGCGCGGGGCTTCGCCTTCTTCCTCGCCATCTTCGCCGTCTTCGCCCGGGGTCCGCCGAAAGCCATCGCCGCTGCCTCTCGATCGTGTCGCGTCTGTGGAGTCGTGAAGGTGAATCAGGACCGCCGCCGGAATCGTCCGCAGCGGGCCGCATGCACGCGGGAGCCAGCCATGATCGGGCCGGCCCCCGCGCGCGATGCGAATGAACGAAGCGGGATCAGTAGCGGTCGCCGCCGTAGCCGCGGCCACCGCCGCCGCCACCGCCGCCGTAGCCACCACCACCGCCACCGCCGTAGCCACGGCCACCGCCGCCGCCACCACCTTAGCCGCGGCCACCGCCGCCGTCGCCGTAGCCGCCGCCGCCGCCGGAACGGTGCGTGCGCTCACGGGCCTCGTTGACCGTCAACGGCCGGCCGTTGATCTCCTGGCCGTTGAGGGCGACGATCGCCGCCTGCAGGCCCTCGTCCGTCTCCATTTCCACGAACCCGAAGCCGCGGGAACGTCCGGTCTCGCGATCGGAGATCACCTCGGCGGAACGAACAGCACCGTGCGGGGCGAACATCGCCTCGAGATCAGCCGACGTGGTGGACCAGGGGAGGTTCCCCACGTAAATCTTCCGGGACATAACTTCATCAACCTCTGGGACTTCGGGAACTGGATCGAAACGCCATCGACTCAATCGACCATCGCCGGAGCACTTCCCACAGTTCCCGACCGGACAGACGTGCAGCGCGAGAGTCAGTCGAACGGCCGAGTTGTATCATCCGCCGTCGATCCCCACAACACCGGGGGGCGTTCGGGATCGCCCCGCCCGCGGCGGGCGGGGCGGTTTCCAGGGGCTTTCGCCCGCCTGGGTCGCGGCCCGAGGGCCGCCTGTTCGGGTTCCGGGCGCGAGCGACCGGGCCACGGTTCTGGGGCGGTTCCGAGCGGTAGCGGGGGCCGCCTCGACCACGACTTCGGGCCTTCAAAACTCGTACGTGCGTCCGGGCTCGGCCAGTTCCACCCCGGGCAGCCCGAGGGCTGAGACCTCCGCCGCGATCGCGGCGGCATGGGCCGCCTTGCGGTGCACAACGAACACGCGGACGCCCGCCGGCAGATGGCGGACCTGGTCGGCGAACGTCGCCGGCGAGAGGTGGCCGCAGCGGGCGGCGAGGTCGGCGAGCGCCCTCGGGAAACTGCACTCCAGGAACACCCCCCGCAGGTTCGCCCGCCCCGCGAGGTGCCGCCACAGTTCCTCCGTCGGCCCCGTGTCGGCGCCGAACGCGACGCACGCGGCGCCGTCGTCCACGACCATCGCCATCGTGTCGGTGCCGTGCGCGACCGGCACCGGCGTGACGCGGCAGCCGGCGCGATCCACGCCGACGAGCGGCCGGAGCGGCGTGGCCGCCACGAAGCGGTCGCCCGGCGCCGAGAGCGCGAAGAAGTCGGGCCACGCGCGGCCGTTGAAGAGGTCGCGGCGCACCTCCGCGAGCACGCCCTCCGAGGCCAGCACCTCCACGCACTCCGGCCCGGGCGCGTAGGTGTTCTCCACGAGCAGGGGCAGGCTGGCGACGTGGTCGAGGTGGCCGTGCGTGAGGAAGACGTGCCGCACCCGGCGCTGCAGGCCCAGATCCGCCTGCAGGCCGATCGACCCGCCGTCGATGGCGATCGCGTCGCCGACGAGATAGGTCGAGAGGAACTGCGGCCCGGAAACCGGCGTTCCGCACGACGACGGCAGCAGTTGGACGCGCATCGGCCACCCTCCACGATCGCGGCCCGCGGACGCGACGGCTCCATATAGTACAGTGAGCATGGAACTTCGCGGCCCCGTGAGACGCCGCGTCCCGCGCCGCCCCCGTGACCGGCCGCATGAGCGATTCGACGTCCGCGACCGGCCCTGCGACGCCGCCCGCCGCCCCGCGGCACCGCGTGCTCGTGGTGGACGACGTGAAGCTCGTGGGCCGGATGGTGCGGCAGATGCTCGCCGGCGAGCCCGACGTCGAGGTGCACTACGCCCAGACGCCCGAGGAGGCGCTCGCGGCCGCGGTGCGGCTGCGGCCCACCGTGATCCTCCAGGACCTCGTGATGCCCGACGTCTCCGGGGCGGAGATGGTCGGGCGGTTCCGCGCGCTGCCGGAGACGGCGGACGTGCCGGTGATCGTGCTGTCGGCGGTCGAGGAGCCGGCCACGAAGGCGGACCTGCTCGCCGGCGGCGCGAGCGACTACCTCGTGAAGCTGCCCGACAAGGTGGAACTCGCGGCCCGCGTGCGGCTCCACTCGGAGGGCCACGCCCGGCTGCTCGAGCGCAACGCCGCCTTCGCCGCCCTGGAGCAGGCCAACGCCGATCTCGCCCGGGAGCGGGAGCGGACCGACAACCTCCTGCACGCCATCCTGCCGCCGTCGATCGCCGACCGGCTCAAGTCGGGGCCGCAGGCCATCGCGGAGCTGCACCAGGAGGTGACGGTGCTGTTCGCCGACCTCGAGGGCTTCACGGCGTTCACCGCCCGCAACTGTCCGAGGGACGTGGTCGATCTGCTCGACGAGATCTTCGGCGCGTTCGACCGCCTCGCCGTCGAGCACGGCGTCGTGAAGATCAAGACGATCGGCGACGCCTGGATGGCCGTGGCGGGCCTGCCGGAGCCGCGTGCCGACCACGCGGCGGCGATGGCCGGGATGGCCCTCGACATGCAGGCCGCGTTCGCGGCGATCGCGGCCCGGCGGGGGCTCGCCGCGGGACTGCGGGTGGGCATGCACTCGGGGCCCGTCGTCGCGGGCGTGATCGGCCGCGACCGTTTCGCCTACGACCTCTGGGGCGACACCGTCAACCTCGCGAGCCGCATGGAGTCGCACGGCGAGCCGGGCCGCATCCACCTGTCGGCCGACACCGCCGCGATCCTGGGCAACGCGTTCGAGGTGGAGGACCGCGGCGAGATCGCCGTGAAGGGCAAGGGCCCGGTTCGGACGGCCTTCGTCGTGGGCCGCGCCGCGCGCTGAGCCGGCGGGGGACGAACCGCGTCAGCCGCCGCGGCGGCCGCCGGTCTGGATCCCCAACTGCGTCCGCCGGGCGTCGAGCGCCCGGCGATACTCGGCCTGCTGGGCCCGCTCCTCGGGCGTGGTGCCGTCGAGCCGCCGCTTGCCGCGTTCGAGCCGCGCCTGGTCGGCGTTCGCGGCGCCGCCGCCGGGGCCGCCGCCTCCACCCGCGGCGTTCGCCTGTCCGCCGCCCCGATCACCGCCGTCGCTCCCGCGACCGTTCGCACCGCCCGCCTGCTGTCCCTCGGCGGCCCGCTGCTGGTCCCGCTTCTCGCGCTCGGCCTGCCACCGCTGGCGGCGCTCCTCCTCGGCCCTGATGCGGCGGTCGAGCTCGGCCTCGCGCTGCGCGGGCGGGAGGGCGAAGTAGGAGCCGGTCTCGGCCCGCTCGCGGGCCTCCCACAGCCTGCCCATGTCCTGCCCCACCTGCTCGCGATACGCGCGGGGCATCTCGCGCATCCGCTCGTACACCGCGCTCGAACCCTGCGCCGACGCGTAGGGCACCTCGCCGCGGGCCACGCGGGCGTACTCGGCGACCTGCTCGTCCACGAGCCGCCGCACCTCGGCCACGGGCTGCGGCGTGGAGAAGAAGCCAGCCGCCCAGAGCGCGGGAACCAGGATGAGCAGGAGCAGCACGATCGCCGCGGCGGCCCGCTTCACGAACCGCCCCGCCGCCCCCTCGCGGTTCCGCTCGGCCGCCAACTCGGCGAGGGCCCGCCGCTTGTCCGCCGTGGAAGCCATCTCTCGCCTTCGCTACCGGGACCCTGCCATCGGGGATCCGCGTCGACCTCCACAGGATAGCGTCGGCGGGCGGAGGAGGCGCCGCGGGTCCGCGGCCCCGCGGACGGGCGTTTTTTTGCACGACACGATCACGGACGGCGGCAGCGCCGTGCAGCCTGGGGAATCGGGCGAGAAACTTGTTGCTTCGTCGGCCGTTGATCGTTCAAAGTTCCCGCACTCACGTGGGGGACCACGCCATGGACTGCGGTTGGCCTCGCCCGCGTCACCCGACGAGGCGGCGCGGCGACGGGGTCGGCCCCGTCGCGATCTGCTAGGTTCGCTGCACGCCGGCGCCGAACCCGTGGCCACGATCACTCTCATCAATCCGCGGTTCGACGAGTCCTACTGGGGACTCGAGCGGGCGCTGCCCGTGTTCGCGAAGCGGGCGGTGCTGCCCGTCGCGGGCCTGCCGCTGCTCGCCGCCGTCACGCCCCGGGATCACCGCGTGACGATCGTGGACGAGAACGTGGCCGCGATCGACTTCGACGCGGCCGCCCGGGCCGACATCGTCGGCCTCACCGGCATGAGCGTGCAGCGGCGGCGGATGGCCGAGATCCTCGCCGAACTCAAGCGGCGGGGCGCGTTCTGCGTCGTCGGCGGCCCGTGGGTGAGCGTCGAGGAGGGGGCCTTCGGCGACCTCGCCGACGTCGTGTTTGTGGGCGAGGCCGAGGAGTCCTGGCCCCGGTTCCTGGGAGACTGGCAGGCGGGCCGACACGGCCGGCGCTACGAGCAGGCCGAGCGGACCGACATGACGACCGTGCCCGTGCCCCGCTACGACCTGCTCCCCATGGGCCGCTACCTGTTCGGCAGCGTGCAGTTCTCGCGGGGCTGCCCGTTCCAGTGCGAGTTCTGCGACATCATCGTCACCTTCGGCCGCCGGCCGCGGATGAAGGGCGGCGCGCAGGTGATCGCCGAGCTCGAGGCTCTCCGGCGGCAGGGCATGGCGATCGCCTTCGTGGTGGACGACAACCTGATCGGCAACAAGGCCGCGATCCGCGCGGTGCTCGCCGAGGTGGCCGCATGGCAGCGGCGGCACGACTACCCGCTCACGCTCTTCTCCGAGGCCTCGATCGACCTGGCCGACGACCCGGACCTGATGCGGGCGATGACCGAGGCCAACTTCACGAGCGTCTTCATCGGCGTCGAGACGCCCAACGAGGAGTCGCTCCGCGAGACGCGGAAGGTGCAGAACCTCCGCGGCGGGCGGTCGCTCGTCGAGAAGGTGCACGCCATCCAGGCCGCCGGCCTCGACGTCTGGTGCGGCCTCATCGTGGGCTTCGACGCCGACGACGAGGGGATCTTCGACCGGCAGCACGAGTTCGTCGAGCGGTCGCGGATCTCCCACGCCATGCTGGGCATGCTCGCCGCGATCCCGAAGACGCCGCTCCACGAGCGGCTCGCCCGCGAGGGCCGGCTCGACCCCGCCGCGGAGCCGGCGTTCGGCACGAACGTGATCCCCGCGGGCATGACCCGCGAGCGGCTGCGGGACGGCTACATCGACCTCCAGCGGCGGCTCCACGAGCCCGAGGCCTGGTTCGACCGGCTCGACCGGCTGTTCCTCGACGGCGGCTTCCGGTTCGGCGTGCCCCGGACGGAACACCTGCGCCGCCGGCCGCTCGCACGGTGGCGGACGGCCGCCGCTGACGCCGCCCGGGCGGTGGGCGTGTTCGCCGGCCTGATGGCCCGCGTCCGCGATCCGGCGCTGCGCCGCACCTACCGCCGCAGGATGCTGCGGCTCGTCCGCCGGCGGCCCGACCCGACGGTCTGGATGGTCTACGCGATCAAGTGCGCGATCCACTTCCACCACCACGGCATGGCGCACCGCATGGTCGGCGGCGCGGGCCCGACCGTGAACACGATCTGACAACCGCGGCCCGCGATCGCGACTGGCTAGGCCCGCGAGAGCAGCGCGAGCTCCGCGGTCAGTCCCGGGCCGAACGCCATCGCCACGCACGGCCCGGCCGCGTCGGACCGCAGCAACCGCTCGAGGATGAAGAGGATCGTGGCGCTCGACATGTTGCCGTGCTCCGCGAGCACCTCGTGGGAGGCCGCGAGGGCGGCGGAAGACAGGCCGAGCGACTCCGCCACGGCCACGAGCACCCGCGGCCCGCCCGGATGGACGGCCCATGTCGTCACGTCGGCGGCTGAGAGGCCCGCGGCGCCCAGGCCCGCGGCCAACGCGGCGGGCAGGTGCCGACCGATCGCCGCCGGGACCGCCGCGGCCAGGTGCATCTCGAAGCCGTGGTCGCCGATCGTCCAGCCCATCTGGCCACGTGACTCCGGCAGGATGGCCGACCACTGCAGATCGATCCGCCACGCGGGGCCGGCCCCGTGGCGTGGCCGCGACGGATGCCCGCCCACCACGGCCGCCGCGCCGTCGGCGAAGATCGCGTTGGCCACGACGACGTCGCGGCCCCAGCCGTACTGGAAGTGCAGGCTGCAGAGTTCGACGCACACGACGAGCGGCACGCTCTCGGGCCGCGCCTCGACGAAGGCCTCGGCCACGCGGAGCGCGTTGAAGGCGCCGTGGCAGCCCATGAAGCCGACGTGCGTGCGGGCCACGGTGGCGGGCAGACCGAGCGCCGCCACGAGGTCGAAGTCGAAGCCCGGGGTCGCGAAGCCCGTGCAGGAGCAGGTCACGAGGTGCGTGATCGCGGCCCCGTCGACGCCGGCGGCCGCCACCGCGCGGGAGGCGGCGGCGATCGCCAGCGGCCCCGCCTCGGCGGCGTAGCGATCCATCCGCGCCCGCGTGCCCGGTCCGCCCGGCTCCGTGTCCGCCGCGGGGGGAAAGAACGTCTGCACGCAGCGGCCCGTCCCGGGATCGTCGAGGAGCACCGAGCCGCGCGACCGGACCCGCGTCTGCTCGTAGACCTTCGCCAGCAGGCGGGCGTGGACCGGGGTCGCGTCCGTGAACGCGACGGCGAACTCCGCGGCGTCGCCCTGCAGGATCTGCCGCTCCGGCGCCGCGGTGCCGATGCCGAGGATCGCGAGGCTCATGCGTCGTCTCCCGCCCCGGCGCCGATCACCGCGGGCACGATCCGCCGCGCCGCCCAAGGCATGGCCCGCGCGGCAGCCACGGCCGCCGCGACGAGCGTCGGCCGCCGGAGGCCGCGGGCCACGAGCCGGCAGCGGAGGTGCGCCGCGGCGAACTCGCCGCGCTGCGCGGCGGCGTGGCGGGCGGCGGTCTCGGCCGGCGCACGAAGCCCCCGTGCCGTGAGCATCGACTCGACGAGCATCCGTCCCGACGCCAGCGCCCAGCCGATGCCCTCGCCGGTGAAGGGCTCGACGTAGCCGGCCGCGTCGCCCGCCCGCAGGATCCGACGCGACCGGCCCGCGACGCATGGCGCGCGGCGGGTGAGCGGCGGCGTGGCCCGAAACGGAGCGGCACGGATCGCGGCGGCGTCCGGCAGGCTGCCGGCTTCGCGGGTTGCGGCCTCGTCGAGCAGCCGGGCCACCGCGCCCACAAGATCGCCGTCGCGCGCGACCGCATGTCGGTCGATGGCGGCGGCCACGTCGATGCGGCCGTCCTCGAGCCTCACGAGGCCGCAGTAGCCCCCGCGGCCGACGGCCATCACGGGCTCGCCTGCCGGGAGGCCGCACGCCGCGGCCGGCAGCGTGCCCCCGACGCCGATCCTGCTCCCGGGATCGATGCGGCGGGCGGCCGCGGAACCGGCGGCGCCGCGTCCACCGATCCGCACGTGGTCGGCGAGGCCCGTGGCGAGCACGACGAACTCCGCCGAGATCGCGAGCGGGCCGCGGTCCGCGGCGTCGATGGCGATCCTCGGGGTCGCCGCATCGTCATCGACCGCCGCAACGTGGACACCGGGCAGCCAGTGGCAGCCCGCGGCGATGGCGTGGCGGACGAGGCGGGCGTCGAGCGTCTCGCGCGAGAGCACCCGGCCGGCGGGCATCGGAATGCGGACGCCGCCGCCCCGGTGGGCGAGCCGCACGGCCTCCAGCGCCACCGCGCCCGCGACGAGCCCGTCATCCACCCCGCGAAGTTCGCGGAGCGCCCGCGACGACAGGCAGCAGCCGCAGACCTTCGTGCGCGGGAACTCGTGGCGGTCCACGAGGAGCGTGCGGATGCCGCGGGCCGCGAGCCGCCCCGCCACCGCCGCGCCGGCAGGCCCCGCGCCGACGACGACGACCTGCCACGTCGCGCCGGCCGCGTCGGCCGGGGCGATCGTCGCGGGCAGGACGTCGGAATGCGCCGCGGCCGGGCTCATTGCGGCGTCTCCTGCGGCGGCCGCTGCCAGCGGATCACGACCCGCTCGGGCCAGACCCGCCGGATCGTCGCGGTCGAAAGGCCCGCGTCGTCGCACAGCCTGCGGTACTCGGCGGGCGTGCGGGCGGCCCGCACGGAGAGCGGGCCGTCCACGCGGGCGACCCGCGACGACGACAGGAGCTGCGTGCCCACGACCGCGAGGCAGAGGCCGAGCCGGCTGCGGACGAGGTCGGAGACGACGATCCCGCGGCGGGCGGCCGCGGCCATGGCGCGCAGCAGCCGGCACGCGGTCGCGTCGTCGAGATGGTGGAGGAACAGCGAGCTCACGGCGACGTCGCAGGCGGGGCAGCCGTCGGCCAATACGTCGCGAACCTCGAACGAGGCGTCGCTCCCGCGGGCCGCGGCGGCCTCCCGCGCCCGCACCACGGCGCGGCCGCTGACGTCGATGCCCACGATCGCGACGCCGCCGCGGGAACCCGAATCTCGCCGTAGCCGCCGCGCGACGTCGATCGTCACGTCGCCGCCGCCGCAGGCGACGTCGAGCACGACGCACGGGGCCGCAGCACCGGGCTCCGTCGAGAGCAGGCCCCGCACGCCTTCCGCGAGCCGCGCGGCCGTCCGCGAGACGGCGTTGATCCACGCGAGCGCCGAGAGCGCGTGGAGGTGTTCCGCCTCCGCGAGGGCGGGATCGTCCATCAGCTCGGGCTCACGCGACTGGGGAAGCGACCAGGGCATGGAGGGAGTCGGCGGGGCGGCGCCGGGCGGGGCCGGAGTATCGGTCACTTGAGCCTCGCGAGCGGCCCAAACGGCATGCCGGGATAGCCGGGCACTCGCGACTGGTACTCGCGGTACGCCGCGCCGAGGAAGTGGAGGAGCCGACGGTCCTTGTGCACGCTGCCGACGACGATGTAGACCGACCAGGCCGCCATCAGCACCGCCCGGTCGAGCGTGACGACGGGCACGAACCAGACGAGCCCGAGGAAGCTCAGGTAGACCGGATGGCGGAGGACCCGGTAGGCGCCGCGCGTCACGAAGTCGCGATTCGGCGCGGGCAGGCCGCGGACCCAGTGCCACCACGGCGTGAGCCCCGTCTGCCAGCCAAGCCCGGTGAGGTGGAGGCTGTAGAAGAGCGCGGCCCACGAGCCGACGAAACACCACGTCACGACGGCGTCGAGCGGCGGGGGCGCCCGCCAGAGCACGACGTCGATAGGCCGCCAGCAGAGGATCGTGGTGAGCAGGGCCGCGCAGGTGACCACGCAGTAGAAGCAGCCATAGAGAGGGGAGGCCAGGCCGCGGGCGACGACCGCCTTCCGCACCGCGGGCACGAGGAACAGGCTGTGGGGCACGGCGAAGACCACGGCCAGCAGCGCGTCGATCGCCGCGTCCCGGGCGGCCGCCGCCGTGGTCGTGCCGGCAGCGGACGGCTCGCCCCCCTTCAGGAACCAGAACAGGTGCCAGACGGTGAACGCGAACAGCGCGTGGGTGAGGACGCCGAAGAGGATTCCCGCGGTTCGTCGCATCCGTGCATCGCTCCGGTGGTGAGGGGAAGGGTCAGGGCAGCCGCGCGACGATGCAGCCGTACTGCATCGCGTCGGAACGGTAGGCGGCCAGCAGTGTCGCGAAGTGCTCGAGGAACGCGGCCTGCCGCCGGTCGATGACGCCGGCGATCCCGCGGAGGCCGAGCCGCCGCACCCGGCCGTCGCAGAGCTCCCAGGTCCGCTCGACGCGGCGGGTCCAGTCCTCGACGTGCGTGACCTCCAGCCCGGCGTCGGCCATCCAGCCGCGGTAGTCGCCGAACGTGCCCAGCGACGGGCAGAGGAAGGCGTCGCAGACAGCCTCGACCTGTTCCCGCTTGCCGGGACGGTCAGCGTCCTCGGCGGCGAGCCAGGCGCAGATGGCCATGCGGCCGCCGGGGGCGAGCCAGCCCGCGGCTCGGCGGAAGAAGGCCGCCTTGTCGAAGAGGTGCTCGGTGCACTCGATGCTCCACACGACGTCGAACGAGGCGGCCGGAAAGTCTGCCTCCTCGGCGTCGGTGCGAGAGAACGTGGCGCGGCTGGCCACGCCCTGCAGCCGCGCCGACGCTGCCGCCCACCAGCGCTGCACGCCGCTGAGCGTGATCCCCGTGACGCGGCAGCCGAACCGCCGCGCGAGGCGGATCGACGAGCCGCCCATGCCGCAGCCGACGTCGAGCACCCGGTCGCAGCCGGCGACGCCGGCGAGCGAGGCGAGCGTGTCGGTGAGCGATTCCTGCGCAACGCGGGGTGACGCCTCGGGGACGGCGCGGGCGGCGTCCTCGGCCGACCACAGGCCGTGGTGGATGTGCGGACCCCAGAGGAGCCGGTAGAAGGGCGTGGCGAGATCGTAGTGGCTGCGGATCGCCGCCTTCTCGGTGGGCGGCGCGCTGGCCGGCGTGCAGATCACGGGGCCGCCCCCGCCGCCACGCGGATGTCGCCGTAGATCTTCAACTCGTTCGCCACGCCCACCACGCCACCGAGCTTGGCGAACGGCTTGATGCCGTGGTCCGTCTGCCGGATCGTGAAGCCGCCCCACAGCCGCACGAGTTGCCCGGCCGCTCCGGCTTCGGCGCGGATCGTCGCGGGCCGGGCGACGCCGTGGAGCGTGAACGTGCCCACGAGGTCGTAGGCGGCCTTGCCGTTGCCGGGTTGCTGCGGCGAAGGCAGCGCCGAGCGGATCTCGAAGGTCGCCGTCGGGTGCTTCGCCACGTCGAGTACCGCCGGCCCGAGCATGTTCTCGTCCACCTGCCTGCGGGTGTCGGGATCGGTCTCGCCGGCCAGGCCGAGGGTCCTGCGGGCCTCGGGCCCGTCGGCCCGAAACGACCGCATGTCGAAGACGAGCGTGCCGGCCTGCTCGGCCGCGCCGAGCCGCAGGCGACCGGCCTGCAGCGCGCCGGTGACGGCGTGGTCGTGGCCGAGACCGGTCTTGCCGACGAAGACGTAGACCCGGCTGCCCGCGAGGTCCACGGCCCCGGGGGCGGCCGGCTGCTGGCCGGACGCCGCGGCTCCGGCCGTCACCAGGGCGACGAACACGACCGCGCCACACCGCACGAGAAAACCCGCCGCCACGCCGCGAACTGTCACGCTGTCGCTCCAGGATGAACCGACAGGCTATCCGCCCGGCCATCCGGCCATGAAGGGCAGTTCCCGGAGGATTAATACGGCTCCCGCATGAGCCTCGCGCTTCCGCGATCACCTCGTCTCGTGGCCCAGTCGCCTCGCGACTGGAATCCGGCCCGTGGATCGACCGCACAATCCGGTTGCGAGGCAACCGGACCACGGGTCGGATCACGCACGAGGATCAAGTGTGACCCGTAGAACCTCCCCGGCGTTCGATGCGCAGCCCTCCGGCGGTGGCCCGGTGACGTCGCCGCGCACGATTCGGCTCCCGAGTCAAACGGCCCGGCGCGAACGATTCCGGCGCGACCGGCTCGTCAGCCACGACGAGATGTAGCCCTTGTAGCGGCGGCGCACCCGGGGGGGCATGCGGGAGTAGGACCCGATCACCTTGCGGCACTCCGGCGAGCCGCAGCGGCACGTCATCCGCCACCACCAGCTCCGCTCCGTCATCTCGTAGTCCCAGGTGATCTCCTCGCCCGCGGCGATCGGCCGCATGGCCACGACCCGGAACAGCCTCTTGATGCCGCAATTGGGGTCGCAGGAGTGGTTGATCGATCGCGCCAGGCCGGCGGAATCCCGCCACTTCGTCGTGTCGAACTGGATCGTGTGCTGGAGCAGGTCGTCCGTCCAGGCGTCGAACGACCCGTCGTAGATCGGCCCGTCGAACTCGGCGATCACCTCACCCTTGCGGATGTCGGCGACGGCGAACACGCCCCTGCCGTATTTCTTCGTGCGCCGCACGCGCACCTTCGGGTTGTCCATCAGAAATCGCGCCGGCTTCAGAATCCGGCCGAGTGGGCAGCACAGGATTCGAACCTGTGACCTCTACGGTGTGAACGTAGCGCTCTAACCAACTGAGCTAGCTGCCCGACATTGGCGACCGAAGTTTAGCACGCGGCCACGACCTCGTCACGACGGACCGGCGGGTGCATCGGCCTCGGGCGGGTCGAAACGCGGGCCGGCCACGAGCGAGCGGTCGTCGTCCGCTGCCGGCAGCGACCGCCGCGACGAGGCGGAGGAGGGCGCCGCCCGGCCTTCCACGTGGGCCGCCACGTCGAGCTCGCGGGCGAGCGTGGTCCACTGCCGCCGCAGGTCGCCCACCGTCCTGCCGACCGAGCGGCCCACCTCGGGCAGCCGCTTGCCGTAGAGCATCACGGCGATCGCACCGAGGACCACGATCTCGAGGGGCCCGAGTCCGAACATGGCGGATGCCTCGCCGGGGCGAATCGTCGCCGACCCGGGGCCGACGACGATCGCGTTCAGCGGTGGCCCTCGACGTGGCCGCCGTCGCGGGGCGATTCCTCGGACGGACCCTGCACGCCGCGCTTGAACTCGACGATGCCCTCGCCGAGCGACCGCATCACCTTCGGCAGCCGCGTGCCGAACAGCAACAGCGCGATCCCGGCGACGATGATCAACTCCATGGGCCCGATACCGAACACAGCGAGCAGGCTCACGGCGAGGATCTCCATTCCGGGTGGCCGCCGGCCGCGGCCACGGGTCGTTGTCGTGCGTCGCGGCTCGCGCCGCTCATGCGAAAAGTCTACTGCGGCCCGGCGGAGAAGCAAATTTCCCGCAGCAAACCCGCTGGTCGCAGGGGCGGCGGTCAGGGCTTCGCGGCCACCCGCGGCCCGCGCTCGTGCAGCGGCTGGTGACGGTAGTAGACCTCGAGCGTCAGCGCGGACAGTGCCGTCGAGTAGACGCGGCCCCCGTGGCCGCCCCACACCGGATCGGGATCCCAACTGCCGTCGAGCGCGCCCCCCTCACGGCGCTGCATCGGCAGGAGCGCGGCCTGCAGCCGCCTGTTCCACTCGTCCCACTGCGGCCCGCCGGCGTAGAACGAGGCGAGCGTCGCGTAGTACCAGGTGTAGGAATTGAAGTTCGAGCGGTCGGGCGGCGTACGGCCGATCCTCGCCACCGCCTCGGCCGCGGCCGGATGGCCCGCGGGCATTCCCAGGAACAGCCGACAGACGAGCGCCTCGGCCGTCATCGTGGCGGTCGGCCGCTCGCCAGGACGATACGCTGCCAGCCCGCCGGCCGCGCCGCTCGACACGCCCGCGAGGAAGACGCGGGCCCGGTCCCGCGCCGTATCGACGCCGGCCACGCCCGCCTGCGCCGCGCTCTCGAGCGCCATCACCTGCCAGCCGAGCTGGCTCGTGTCTCCGCGGTCGCCGGCGGCGTAGCGCCAGCCGCCGGTCGCGGGATGCTGCATCGCGAGCGTGTGCCGCACCGCCCGCCCGAGCGGCGGGCGGAGGTCGGCATCTCCCGTGAGGGCCGCCGACTCGGCGAGCGCGAGCGTGGCCATGCCGTGGCAGTAGAGCGCCGCGAAGAACTCGGCGTCGCCGGAGAGCGCGCCGTCGGCCCGCTGCCGGGCAACGAGCGCCCGCAGGCCGCGGTCCACCGTCGCCGCGTGCGGGCCCGCGCGGTGGGTGCTGCCGGCGCCCAGGAACGCCAGCAGCGCGAGCCCGCTCACGCCCTGGTCGGCCCGCGCGCCCGTCTCGGGACCATGCTGGCCGCCGGACGCCCGGCCCCGGCCGGCGCCGTGCGCCGCCGCGTGCCACGAGCCGTCGGGCGACTGCGCCGCGGCCAGCCAGGCGAGCGCCGCATCGACCGCCTGCTCGGTCTCCCGCGACCCGCCCCGCGCCGCGGCCGCGGCCGCCCGACGGGCGCCGACACGGTCGGCGTAGATGGCGGGCACCGGCTGCGCCGTGGCGGAGGCTGCGGTAACGTCGGCCGGCGGCCGGGCCGCCGGCGCATCGACCGCGACCTCGGCCGGCGCCGGCTGGTCGTCGGCCGGCGCGGCGAGCAGCGGCACGTGGTCGGCCGGCGGCGCATCGGCGGCCTCGGCCACCTCATCGGCCGGCGGCTCCGAGTCCGGCTCCCGCGTTACCTCCTCGGACGGCGGCGGTTCGGCCGCGGCGTCGCCCCCTTCCGCGACGGCCGGCGCGTCGTCCTCGTCCGAGAGGACGACGTGCATCGTCATCCGCCCCTCGTCGCGATTGCCCCACGAGGCCGGCGTCAGCCCGCCGATGAAGACGCACACGATCGCGAGCAGCGCGTGCACCGCGAGCGAGATGCCGACGCACTTCTCCAGCGTCCGCGACTGGAGCCAGCGGGTGCGGACGAGGACGGCGAGCCCCGCCCCGGCGATCGCCGCGCCCGCCCCTCCGACGACCCATGCGGCCTGCATCACGGCGCTCCGGTCACCGGCGGACGGCGTCCGAGCCGCGGGCGGCGGCCCGCGGCCGCACCGAGATGGCCACGTTCCGCACGCCGGCCGCCTGGCACGCCGCGTAGACCTCGGCCATCCGCCCGTGGGGCACGGCCCGCTCGCCGCGGATCGTCACGGCCACCTCGGGGTGCGCCGCCCGCACCGCCTCGAGCCGCGCGGCGAGGTCCTCGATGGCCACGGCATCCGCGCCGAGCCGCACCTCGCCCGAGGCCTGCACCTCCACCACCTCCTGCCGTGGCGGCGCCGCGGGGCTCGCGGCCGTGCCGGCGTCGGGCAGGTCGAGCTCGAACGTCCGCTCGTCGCCCGAGAACTTCGTGGCGCACATGAAGAAGATCGTGAGCACGAGGACCACGTCGATCATGGGCGCCAGGTTCGGCGCGGGATCCTCCTCCTCGGAGAGTCGCACGAGCGGCATGGGGTCACGCAACGCGCCGCCGTGACTCGGCGAGCGCCTCCTGCGAGATCTCGTCGATCACCTGCTGGCAGGTCTCGTCGAGCCGCATCGCGAGCCGGTCCACGCGGCCCGTGAACCACCAGTGCAGCACCATCGCGGGGATCGCCACGAGGAGGCCGGCCGCGGTCGTGATCAGGGCCTCGCCGAAGCCCTTGGCCAGCAGGTCGGGCCGGCCCATCGCGCCGGCCGAGGCCACGTCGTTGAACGAGCGGATGAGGCCGAACACGGTGCCGAGCAGCCCGAGGAGCGGCCCGATCGTGGCCACGCCGTTGAACACGCGGCGGTAGCGCCGCAGGCGGTTGAGCTCCCGCTCGCAGGCGTCGATCGCCGCATGCTCGATCTCCACCGCGGGCCGCCCCCAGCGGCGGACGGCCGCGGCGAACACGCGGCCCGCCGGGCTGCCGTTCTCGTCGCAGGCGTCGAGCGCGGTGCCCCGCGCGAGCTGGCCCGCCTGGAGCCGCTCGATGAACCGCGTCACGAACAGCCGGGGCACGACGCGGGCCGTCCGCAGGCTCACGGCGCGCTCGATGCCGAAGATGACCAGCGCGAACGAGCAGCCGACGAGGGGGATCATGAGAATCCCGCCGTCGCGGAGCGTGGCCAGCAGGTTGCCGGTGGGGATCGCGGCCGCGGCCGGCGGGGCGGCGGGGGGCTGGGCCGCCACGCGGAGCGGCTCCCGACCGGCGTCGTCGGCCGCGCCCGCCCAGGCGCGCGACGACTGCGCGGCCGCAGGCGCTGGGCAGGCGGCACCCATGATCAGGCAGGCGGTCGCCACGACGGCGTGCGCCGCCGCCCGGCTGCTCGACCTGGAGATCCGTCTCCGGCGCGGCGTCATGGCCCCATCGATCCGTCGCGGGGAGTCGCTCGCCTCCCGATCCTTCGGGGGCATCCGTGCGGGGGTTACATCGGCCCCGTCGGCCGCGACCCGCGAATCCTTCCGCGGCGCCCGCTCCGCCCCGCACGACCGTCACGACCCGCAGGGTCGGCGGACTTCACGGCACGCGGTTTTCGCCCTTCGCGTGGCTCGGGGTGCGACGTCCGTCACGAAGACCCAAGCGCCAGCGCGGGGACATTGCGGTTCGTCACCTCGCTCGGCCATGAGAGCGCCGCGGAGCCGGCCAACCGCAGTCCCGTCGCTCGCG
>JBJTPA010000045.1:0-10609 GCA_046074885.1 Planctomycetaceae bacterium | reverse complement strand
CCTCGGGCGCGGGCACCACGCCCCCCTCGCCGAGGATGGGCTCCACGAGGATGCCACCGGTCTGGTCGTCGATGAGCTTCTCGACGGCGTCGAGGTCGCCGTGGGGAGCGTATTGGAAGCCGGCGAGCATCGGCCCCAGGCCCTCGTGGTACTTGGGCTGCGCCGTCGCCGTCACGCTCCCCATCGTGCGGCCGTGGAAGCCGCCCGTGAAGGTCACGATCTTGTACTTCTTGCCCTCGGTCCGCAGCCGCACGAGCTTGATCGCCGCCTCGTTGGCCTCGGTGCCCGAGTTGCAGAAGAAGGCCTGGCCGCCGAACGACCGCTCGGAGAGAAGCTTCGCCCACTCGCCCTGCGGCTCGGTGTACCAGGTGTTGGGCACGTGGATGAGCGTGGCCACCTGCTCCTGCACCGCGCGGACCACGGGCTCCGGGCAGTGGCCGAGCAGGTTGCAGCCCCAGCCCGGAAACAGGTCGAGGTACTCGACGCCCTCGGCGTCCCAGACCTTCGAGCCCGTCCCGCGCACGAGGCACACGGGGAACCGCTTGTAGTTCGGCACGACGTAGCGGGTGAACGTGTCGATCACGGCCTGCGTCTTCGCGCCGGTGGTCGAGTTGATCGTGGCCATGGGACGGTGTCTCCGGGGCGATTCAGCGGGCGGCGGCCGCGGTGGCCGACGTCGCGGACGACGCCAGCGCCGTGTCGCGGACGAGTTCCGTGCCGACGCCGCTGGTCGTGTAGATCTCGAGCAGCAGCGAGTGCCGCAGCCGGCCGTCGATGATGTGGATCTTCCGCACGCCGCGGTCGAGCGTGTCGAGGCAGCCCTCGATCTTGGGGATCATGCCGCCGGCGATGGTGCCGTCGGCGATGAGTGATCGGGCCTCGGTCGCGGTGAGGTGCGGGATCAGGCTCTCGGGGTCGTTGACGTCCCGGAGCACACCGGGGATGTCGGAGAGCACGACGAGCTTCTCGGCGCCGATCGCCGCCGCGACCGCGGTGGCCGCGGTGTCGGCGTTGACGTTGAGTTTCCGGCTGTCGGCGTCCACCGCCATCGTCGGGATCACCGGCACCTGCCCGGCGTAGGTGAGGTTGTCGATCGTGAGCCGGTCCACCCGGGTCACCTCGCCGACGTGGCCGAGGTCCACCGGCCCGTCCGGCCCGTCGAGCGCGAGCCGCTCGCCGAACAGCACGTTCGTGGAGAGGAAGTTCAGCGACATCGCCCGGCCGCCGTACTCCTCGAGCTTCGCGACGAGGTCGTGGTTGACCTCCGTCGCCAGCACCTTCTCGACGATGGCGAGCGTGGCGTCGTCGGTGTAACGCCGGCCCTGCACGAACCGGGGGGTGATGCCGGCCGAGTCCATCGCCCGGCTGATCGCCTTGCCACCGCCGTGGACGACGACGATCCGCATGCCGAGCGTCGACAGGAAGACGATGTCGAGGAGCAGGTGGCGGAGCGAGTCCGGGTGCTCGACGACGCTGCCGCCGAGCTTGATGACGGTGGTGGTGTCGCGGAACTTGCGGATCCAGCCGAGGGCCTCGATGAGCGTGTCGGCCTTCTGGATCGCCTTCTGCTGCGCCTTGGTGACGGAGGGTTTGCCGGCGGCCACGTCGTCTGCCTTCCTGCGGAGCGGAAAACCCACAATTCTAGCACCCCTCCAGCCGCGTAAAACAAGGTCTGCGGGTATCTCAGGCGGCGCTATGCCCAACCCGGCTTCGGGGACGCCCGTGCCCGTCTCGCTGGACGTTCGCCTCGGCCCTCCAGGCCTCGGCTCTCTGCATGTCCGCTTCGCTTCGGCCTCCAGCCTGCGCTCGCTCCCATAGCTCGCTCGAGGGCACGGGCATCCCCTCGCCTTGCCCCTCACCGTTGGGGAAGGCCCGGGGCTGCCCATCCCCTCGAGACGGCGTAGACGGCCAGCGGAGACAGGATGTCGGAGCGCAGACGTCTCCGAGCGAGCGAAGCCCAGGATGGGCGCAGCGAGCGTCCGGCGAGAGGGTGTGGGCAGTCCCGGGCCGGCGCACGCTAAAAAATCACCAGCAGCTGCGTCTGGATCGCGGTGCCCGAGTAGCCGGCGCGGTAGGGGTAGAGGATGTTCTGGGCCGGGTTCTTGTCCATGTAGAGGCCCTCGAGCGTGAGGCGGGCCTGGCGGGATTTCTTGAGGTACCAGTTGAGGCCGCCGCCGTATTCCTGGCCGGTGCCGTAGGGGCCGGTGACCGCGCTCGAGCGGACGTAGGCCTCGTAGGTGCGCGGCACGAAGCACCACGAGAGAAAGGCCATGCCTCCCTGGTCGTACACGCTCGATCGGTTGAAGGTGCCGGTGCCCTGGAAGTCGTTGAGGAGCCGGAAGTAGTACTCGCAGAACACGCCCACGCCCCGCCACTTCCAGGCCGCGTCCACGCTCGCGAGTTGGAAGAGGTAATGGTCGACGGCGCTGCCTGGACCCAGGGCGCCGTTGAGCCAGATCGGCGTGCCGTCGGAAAGGCGGACGATCGTGTCCTCGGGGTTGATGCCCGGGATCGGCGTGGTGTAGGTGGGGGCGTAGACGCCGCTCGTGCCGACGCGGACGACGGGGTCGTCGTGCCATTCCATGTCGGAGGCGCCGAGGCCGAACGGACCCCACGGCTCCCACCAGGTGTTGCCGGCCCAGGCCATCGACGTGCCCTTCCGCAACACGCCCAGCGTGCCGCCGTCGATCGCGTTCCAGACACCAGCCTGGTAGTGCACGGTGTCATCAAAGAGCGCACCGATCGCCATCACGCCCGGGCTGAAGCCGGGACGGAAGAAGGTGTTTGCCATGCTCCGGTCCACGCCGGTCGTCCACTGCTGCGGGTCCATCCACTCCCGCGTGCCTGGCACCGGGGTGATGCCGCAGCCGATCGTGGCGGCGTCGCTGAACTTCCAGCCGGCCATGCCGATGGGCACGACGCCCGAGCGGATCCCCGCGTCGGTCGTGCCAAAGAGCGAGAAGCGGTAGAGGAGCCGCTCGTCGAGGACGTGGCCGGTGAACGAGAGCAGGAAGCGATTGAGGTTGAACGCGTTGATGTTGCTGACCGGCCGCGGGTTGCCGGCCGAGTCGGTCCACCCGGTGGCGCTCCGCGCGAACTCGAACCAGCGGGGCTGCAGGTAGCCCCCGAGCGCCATCGCGAAGGGGAACTCGCCGCGCCGCGGGGAGTTCTGCAGGAGCACGAGGCCCTTCGGGGGCGCGAGGTCGGTGGCCGGGATGTAGCGCGGCCGGGGGATGCCCGCGAGCCGCGCCTCGACCTCCTGCTCGACGAGAGCCCGGAGTTCCGCCTCCTGGGCCGGGTCGCGGTGCGTCAGCGGCTCCTCCAGGAGTTGCGCGCCGACCACCTCACCTGAGTCGTCATCGGCGACGACCGTCGGCCCGTCGCCTGCCGACTCGGCCTCTGGAAACGCCAGCCGGGGCACGTCGCGGGCAGCGTGGGCAGGATCGGTGCACCCGGTCGCCCCGGCATCGCCGCCCACGACCGCCGTGAGCCAGACGGCCAGCAGGGCAGTCCGGCAGCCGTGGATGAAGCGATGACGTGGGCAGGTGGAAGGCATGGGCTCGCAGCCGGATCGAGGGGTGGGCGGCGCGCACGGAGAGCCGAATAGTTCATCGGTTCCGATTGGGTGGGTTCTGCAGGGTTTGCGGCCTTGGAAAAATGGGGGAAATGGCCTCTCGGCTCGCAAACGGAGCACTTGACGGCTTCTCTGCAGCGGATACGCTGTATCTGTTTTCCGAATGATGCATGGCGGCATCATTCGTATTTTTCATCACGGATGGCGTCTGCCCGGATTGCAGGCCGCACCCGCTGCGGGGTCCGTTGAACCTCAAGAGCCTGAAAATCTTCTGCGACATCGTGTCGCGACGGAGCTTCTCGCGGGCGGCCGAGGACAACGGGATCTCCCAGTCCAACGCCAGCCAGGTGGTGAGCCAACTCGAGGGCCACCTCGGCGTGAGGCTCATCGAGCGGTCGAAGCGGCCGCTCGCGCCGACGCCCGAGGGCAAGGCGTTCTTCGACGGCTGCCGCAAACTCGTCGCCCAGTACGACGCGCTCGAGGACGAGGTCCGCTCGCTCCACGACGAGGTGGCCGGCCGCGTCCGCGTGGCGGCGATCTATTCGGTCGGCCTCCACCACATGAGCCGCTACGTGCAGGAGTTCATGAGCCGCCATCCCAAGGCCAACGTGCGGCTGGAATACCTCCACCCCGACCGCGTGCTCGAGTCCGTCGAGCAGGGGCAGGCCGACGTCGGCATCGTGAGCTACCCGCGGAGCACGCGGGCGATCGAGGCCGAGCCGTGGCGGGAGGAGCCGATGGTGCTCGTCTGCGCCCCCGGCAACCCGCTCGCCGGCCGCGTTCAGCTGCGGCTCGCGGAACTCCACGGCCAGCGGATGGTCTCGTTCGACCCCGACCTCGTCATCCGCCACGAGCTCGACCGCGCGCTCGCCGCCCACGGCGCGGAGCCGGTCGTCGTCATGGAGTTCGACAACGTGGAGACGATCAAGCGGGCCGTCGAGATCGACGCCGGCGTGGCGATCCTCCCAGAGCCGACGGTCGGCCGGGAACTCGCGGCCGGCACGCTCTGCACCGTGCGGCTCGCCGGCGAGGAGCTCGTCCGGCCGCTCGGCATCATCCACGCCCGCGGCAAGCCGTTGCCGCCGACGGCCCGCCGGTTCGTGGACCTGCTCCGCGGCCACGCCGGCGACGTCGATGCGCCGGCGACTTCCACTGCGGCGGCCGACGAATCCTGACGCATCCTTTCCCGCCATCCCGAATCCCGCTTCCATGCCCCCCGAGCCCGCCATGAACCGTTCGCCCGGCCTGCCCGCCGCCCAGGGCCTCTACGACCCCGCCACCGAGCACGACGCCTGCGGCGTGGGCTTCATCGTCAACATGCACGGGCGCAAGAGTCACGAGATCGTGGTCAAGGCGCTCGAGATCCTCGAGAACCTGACGCACCGGGGCGCCTGCGGCTGCGACCCGCTGACCGGCGACGGCGCCGGCATTCTCGTGCAGACGCCGCAGGAGTTCTTCGCGGCCGTGGCCCCGCAGGCCGGGATCAGGCTCCCCGCCGCCGGCGACTGGGCGGTGGGCAACGTCTTCCTGCCGCCGTCGGACGGCGACCGCGAGGTGACGGAGCAGTTCTTCGAGAAGGTCTGCCGCGAGGAGGGCCTCGAGTTCCTCGGCTGGCGGACCGTGCCCACCGACAACCGTGGCATCGGCGGCACCGCCCGCGAGGTGGAGCCCTTCGTGCGGCAGGCATTCGTGGGCCGCGGCAAGAATGTCTCCCGCGACCACTTCGAGTGGAAGCTGTTCGTGGCCCGCAAGCGGTTCGGCATCGAACTCGCGTCGCTCGGGATCACGGAGCGGGCCTTCGTCTACGTCTGCTCGCTCTCCGCGAAGACGCTCGTCTACAAGGGCCTGCTGCTCGCCGACCAGGTGGCGAAGTACTACCCCGACCTCTCCGACCCGCGGTTCGCCTCGGCGCTCGCGCTCGTCCACCAGCGGTACAGCACCAACACGTTCCCGACCTGGGACCTCGCCCACCCGTTCCGCTACATCGCCCACAACGGCGAGATCAACACCGTCCGCGGCAACACCAACTGGATGCACGCCCGCGAGAGCATGCTCGCGCACCCGGTCTTCGGCCCCGACCTCGACAATATCAAGCCCGTGATCCGCGACGGAGGCAGCGACTCGGCCACGTTCGACAACGTGCTCGAACTGCTCGTGCTCGCCGGCCGTCCGCTCGAGGAGGCGGTGAGCATGCTCATCCCCGAGCCCTGGAGCGGGCACGAGAGCATGTCCGACGACCTCAAGGCCTACTACGAGTTCCAGGCCTGCCTCATGGAGCCCTGGGACGGGCCGGCGGCGCTGGCCTTCACCGACGGGGCCCGGATCGGGGCCACGCTCGACCGCAACGGCCTGCGGCCCGGCCGCTGGTGGCAGATGAAGGACGGCGTCGTCGTGATGGCGAGCGAGGCCGGCGTGCTGCAGTTGCCGCAGGAAAACGTCGTCCGCAAGGGCCGGCTGCGGCCCGGCCGCATGTTCCTCGTTGACACGAAGGAGGGCCGGATCGTCGAGGACGAGGAGATCAAGAGGCGGCTGGCCGTCGCGAAGCCGTGGCGGGATTGGCTCGCCGCCAACCAGGTGCGGCTCGACGCGGTCGCCGATCCTGTGAACGTGGCCGACGTGACGGCGTCGCGGGCCGTCGAGCCGGCGGCGGCGATCGTCGGCAACGGCCGTGCCGCCAAGGATGCCGCGGCGAACGGCGTGCCGCATGCCGTGGACCCCTGGCGGGCAGCGGGCGTGGCCGGCGAGCGGTCGAGCCTGCTCGAACTCCAACGGGCATTCGGCTACACGCTCGAGGACCTGAAGGTGATCCTCGCACCGATGGCGACCGACGGCGCCGAGCCGATCGGCTCCATGGGCAACGACACGCCGCTCGCCGTGCTCTCCGACCGGCCGCAGCTGCTCGCCAACTACTTCAAGCAGCTCTTCGCGCAGGTGACGAATCCCCCGCTCGACGCGATCCGCGAGGAGATCATCACCTCGATGATCACCACGATCGGCAGCGAGGGGAATCTGCTCGCCTCGACGCCCGAGCAGGCCCGCCTCCTGCGGCTCGAGACGCCGATCATCACCAACGCCGAGTGCGGCCGGATCAAGTCGCTCCGCCAGCCGGGCCTCGTCGCGACGACGATCTCGCTCCTGTTTCCGGCGGCCGAGGGCGCGGCCGGCATGCGGAAGCGGCTCGACGCGATCCGGGCGGAGGCCGCGAAGGCCCTCGAGGCCGGAGCCACGATCCTCGTCCTCTCCGACCGCGGCGTGAATCGCGAGCAGGCGGCGGTGCCGGCGCTCCTCGCCACGGCCGGCGTCCACCACCATCTCGTCCGCGCGGGCACGCGGACCCGCTGCGGCCTCGTCGTCGAGACGGGCGAGGCCCGCGAGGTGCAGCACTTCGCCCTGCTCACGGGCTACGGCGCGGGCGCCGTGAACCCGTACGTGGCCTTCGCCACGATCGACCAGATGCAGGCCGAGAAGATCATCGCCGGTGACTATCCACGGGAGAAGCTCCACAAGAACTTCGTCAAGGCGGCGACGAAGGGCCTGCTCAAGGTGATGAGCAAGATGGGCATCTCCACGCAGCAGAGCTACCGCGGCGCCCAGATCTTCGAGGCGGTGGGCCTCGAGCGGGCCCTCGTGGACGAGTTCTTCGCGCGCACGCCGAGCCGGATCGGCGGGATCGGCCTGGACGGCATCGCCGGTGAGACGCTCGCCCGGCACGAGCACGCCTGGCCGCGGACGGCCGTGCCGGCCACGCTCGAACTCGACGTCGGAGGCCGCTACCAGTGGCGGCGGAAGGGCGAGGCCCACGTGCTCGCGCCCGACGTCGTCGCCAGCCTCCAGCGGGCCACGCAGATCAACAGCCGCGACGAGTTCAAGCGGTACCAGAAGCTCATCGACGATCAGCAGACGAAGCTCCTCACGCTCCGGGGCCTGCTCGACTTCAAGTGGTCGGAGGCGCCCGTACCGCTCGACGAGGTCGAGCCGGCGAAGGAGATCGTGAAGCGGTTCGCCACCGGGGCGATGTCGTACGGGTCGATCTCGAAGGAGGCCCACGAGACGCTCGCCGTGGCCATGAACCGGCTCGGCGGCTGGAGCAACACGGGCGAAGGTGGCGAGGACCCCGTCCGCTACCAGCCCGAGGCCAACGGCGACAGCAAGAACTCGAAGATCAAGCAGGTGGCCAGCGGCCGCTTCGGCGTCACGAGCCTGTACCTCGTCAACGCCAAGGAGCTGCAGATCAAGATGGCCCAGGGCGCGAAGCCCGGTGAGGGCGGGCAGCTCCCGGGCCACAAGGTGGACCGCGAGATCGCCCGCATCCGCCACAGCACGCCGGGCGTGGGCCTCATCTCGCCGCCGCCGCACCACGACATCTACTCGATCGAGGACTTGGCCCAGCTCATCCACGACCTCAAGAACGCCAACCACCACGCCCGCATCAGCGTGAAGCTCGTGGCCGAGGTGGGCGTGGGCACGGTGGCCGCCGGCGTCTCGAAGGGCAAGGCAGACGTCGTGCTCATCTCGGGCCACGACGGCGGCACCGGGGCGAGCCCCCAGACCTCGATCATGCACGCGGGCCTCCCGTGGGAGCTCGGTCTCGCCGAGGCCCATCAGGTGCTCGTCATGAACGACCTCCGCGGCCGGATCGTCGTCCAGACCGACGGCATGATCCGCACGGCGAAGGACGTGGCGATCGCCACGCTCCTGGGCGCCGAGGAGTACGGCATCGCCACGGCCTCGCTCGTGGTGATGGGCTGCATCATGATGCGGAAGTGCCACCTCAACACCTGCCCGGTGGGCATCGCCACGCAGGACCCCGAGTTGCGGAAGAAGTTCACGGGCCAGCCGGAACACGTCGTCAACTTCTTCTTCATGCTCGCCGAGGAGCTCCGCGAACTGATGGCGAGGCTCGGTTTTCGCACGATCGCCGAGATGGTGGGCCGCGTGGACCGGCTCGACACCCGGGCCGCGATCGCCCACTGGAAGGCGCAGGGCCTCGACTTCTCGAGCATCCTCCACAAGCCGGAGGTGCCGGCGCGGGTGAAGACCCACTGCGAGGAGTCGCAGGACCACGGCATCGAGCAGTCGCTCGACATGACCACGCTCCTGGGCCTCTGCAAGCCCGCGCTCGACGAGAAGAAGCCGGTGCGGCTGGAGTTGCCGATCAAGAACGTCAACCGCACGGCGGGCACGATCCTGTCGAGCGCGGTCACCCGCCGGCACGGCGCGGCCGGCCTCCCCGACGGCACGGTCAGGATCCACTTCCGCGGCTCGGCCGGCCAGAGCCTGATGGCCTTCGGCGTGCCGGGGGTCGAGGTCACGGTCGAGGGCGACGTCAACGACTACTGCGGCAAGGGCCTGTCGGGCGGCCGCGTGATCGTGCGTCCCGACCGCTCGGCCACCTTCAAGGCCGAGGACAACGTGATCGCCGGCAACGTGGTGGCCTACGGGGCGACGAGCGGCGAGATCTTCATCCGCGGCATCTGCGGCGAGCGGTTCTGCGTGCGGAACTCCGGCGCGGAGGCGGTGGTCGAGGGCACGGGCGACCACGGCTGCGAATACATGACCGGCGGCCGGGCGGTGATTCTCGGCGAGACGGGTCGCAACTTCGCGGCCGGCATGAGCGGCGGCATCGCCTACGTCTGGGACGCGTCCGGCACGTTCAAGCCGAAGGTCAACAAGGAGATGGTGGAGTTCGAGGAACTCGACCAGTCCGACCTCGACTACCTGAAGTCACGGATCGAGAAACACGTGGACTGCACGGAAAGCGCCCGCGGCAAGGCGATCCTCGCGGCGTGGCCGTCCGAGCAGAAGAAGTTCGTCAAGGTGATGCCGACCGACTACAAGCGGGCCCTCGCCGAGCTGCGGAAGCTCGCGGAGCAGGACCAGCAGGCGGCCCGGCAGGCGGAGGTGAAGGCCCATGGGTGAGCCGCGCGGATTCATGAAGTACGGTCGCAAGGTGTCGGGCTACGCGCCCGTGGCCGACCGCCTCACGCACTACGGCGAGTTCCTCACGATCCTCCCACCCGAGGAGGTGAAGACGCAGGGCGCCCGCTGCATGGACTGCGGCGTGCCCTTCTGCCACACCGGCTGCCCGCTGGGAAACATCATCCCGGACTTCAACGACCTCGTGTATCGCGGGCAGTGGCACGAGGCGAGCCAGCGGCTCCACGCCACGAACAACTTTCCGGAGTTCACCGGCCGCGTCTGCCCCGCCCCCTGCGAGGCCGCCTGCGTGCTCGGCATCAACGAGGACCCGGTCGCCATCAAGCAGATCGAGATGACGATCGCCGACCGGGCGTGGGACGAGGGCTGGGTGACGGCCGAGCCGCCGGCCGCGCGGACGGGCAAGCGGGTGGCCGTGGTGGGCAGCGGCCCCGCGGGCCTCGCCTGCGCGCAGCAGCTCAACCGGGCGGGCCACCTCGTCACCGTGTTCGAGCGGGCCGATCGTCCGGGCGGGCTCCTCATGTACGGCATCCCCGACTTCAAGCTCGAGAAGTGGCGGGTCGGGCGGCGGATCGAGCAGATGCAGGAGGAAGGGGTCGAGTTCCGCTGCGGGGTGAACGTCGGCGCCGACGTGAGCACGCAGCAACTTCACGACGAGTACGACGCGATCGTGCTCACCGGCGGTGCCACGCTCGGCCGCGATCTCCCGATCCCGGGCCGCGAGCTGGTGGGCGTGCACTACGCGATGGAATTCCTGCCGCAGCAGAACAAGCGGAACGCCGGCGACGAGGTGCGGGGGCAGATCTCGGCGGCCGGCAAGGACGTGATCGTGATCGGCGGCGGCGACACGGGCAGCGACTGCGACGGCACGAGCAACCGCCAGGGCTGCAAGAGCCTCACGCAGTTCGAGCTGCTCCCGCAGCCGCCGGACCTCGGCAAGTATCCGCGGCGGCACGAGCGGCCGGCCAACACGCCGTGGCCGTTGTGGCCCGTCATCCTGCGGACGAGCACCTCGCACGAGGAGGGCTGCCGCCGCGAGTGGAGCATCCTGACGAAGGAATTCCTCGGCGACGACGCGGGCCGCCTGCGGGCGGTCAG
>JBJTPA010000044.1:0-6592 GCA_046074885.1 Planctomycetaceae bacterium | reverse complement strand
CGTCTCGTGGTCCAGTCGCCTCGCGACTGGCATCAGGGCCATGAATCGAGAACGGACCCCGGTTGCGAGACAACCGGGCCACGGGCCTGCCCATCCTCCCGACGGTTTCACCCCGCTTCGAGCGACAGGCGGTCGGCCTCGCAGGCGAGCGCGACGGAGGCCACGGCGTCGGCCTCGGTGAGCCGGCGGACGTGGCCGGGGTCGCGGATCCGCGCCATCTGGTCGGCCGCGAGGTCGCGAACCGCGTCGCCGTAGACCTGCAGCTTGTCCATGCCCAGCGAGAAGCTGATCTCCACGAGCGCCGCAGCCTCGAAGTCGTGGAACCGGCCGCGGACGCGGCGGCCGGCGCCCGCGTAGCGATCGACGACCCGCATCTCGGCCCGCGGGAGCATCGCGGCGAGCGCCGCGGCGGCCTCGTCGTCCACGAGCGCCCGGACCTCGCCTCGCGTCGGCACCCAGTCGAAGAGCCGGACCTCTCCGCGCTCGAAGACGAGCCGCAGTTCCTGGCGGTCCATCCGCGACGGCTGGTGGAAGCCGTGCTCGAAGTGGAACAGGATGCCGGCGTGGCGGTTTGCCGCGCTCCCCGGCCGCACCGCGCGGGCCGGGCCTGCGTGGCCGTTCGCGGCGTACCGGCAGGTGCACGAGACCTGCTCCTCGACGCCGGCGCCGTGGTCGCCCGGCCGGACGCTCCGCGCCGCCGCGACCACCGTGCCCGCGCCGAGCCACGAGGCCACGAGGTCGAAGAAGTGGACGCCGTGCTCCACGAAGATGCCGCCGCTCAGTTCGCGCTTCCAGAACCAGTGGCCGGGTGCCAGCCCCTCGTCGGCCGCGTCGTTGAGGAACAGTCCGTGGATCAGGCCCCCCAGGATCCGCGACTCGAGGATCCGGCCGACGAGGTGGGCCAGCGGCGCGTAGCGCTCGACCAGGTTGGCGACGCACACGAGGCCCGTGCGGGCGGCGATCGACTCGAGTTCCTCGGCGCCGGCGAGCGTCGTGGCCAGCGGCTTCTCCACGAGCGCGTGCTTGCCGGCGCGGAGGGCGGCGGCGGCCTGCGGGTGGTGGAGCGCGGGCGGCGTGGCGATGTAGACGAGGTCGACGTCGGGCGCGACGAGGAGCGACTCCGGGTCGCGGACGTCGGCATGCAGGTCGTCGGCCGCCCGCCGGGCCGCCGCAGGATCGACGTCGGCCACGGCGTGGATGGCGACGCCGGGCAACTGCCGGTAGCGGGCCATCGAGAACCGGGCGAAGGCGCCGCAGCCGACGAGGCCGACGCGGATCGTGCCGGGACCGGCCGTCGGGGCCGGCTGCGGCGGGGACACTGAGACCGAAAACAAGCCGGCGCTCGCTGGGACGGCGGTCATCGCGAGACTCCACGGGGGACGTCCCTGCGGAGATCCGGGCGCGTGCCCGGGCGGCGTCGTTCCTGCCTGCGCGAATCCTATGCATTCCGGCCGCGCCCGAGGGCGGCCGTGCATGCCGATGCGACCGCGGGACGCCGGGGCGATACGCTGGACACGTCCGCTCCTTGGGAGATCGCGACCGTGAACCCCGCCGCCGGCGCCGTGCCGATCGCCCGCCGGCGCCGGGCTGCCCTCGCGTGCGCGGTGGCCGCCGTCGGCCTGGCCGCGTCGTGCGGCCCGCGCGAGCCGGCCGCCGTGCCGGACCCGGTGGTGCTCGAGGGGGCTCCCGAGGAGATCGGCCGCGCGCACGGGCGGCTGCTCGGGGAGCGGGTGAGGTTCCTCGAGCGGCGTTACCTGGGCGCGCTGCTCCGCGACGCGGCCGGCCGCGAGCGGGCGCTGGCGGCGGCCGCCGGGTTCCGCGAGCGGCTGCGGCCGCACCACCGCGCCGAGCTCGACGCCCTCGCGGCGGCCGCCGGCATCGATCCCGCGCGGATGCTGCTCGCCAACTCGTTCCTCGACCTCCTCCCGAGCGTCGGCTGCTCGACGGTGGCGCTGCCCGCGGCAGCCGCCCCGGACGGCGTCGCGCGGTTCGGCCGCAACCTCGACTTCCCGTCGTACGGCGTGGCCCATGGCCAGTCGGTGCTCGTGATCGTCAGGCCCGCGGGCCGCCACGCGTTCGCCGCCGTCACCTGGCCGGGGCTGATCGGCGTGCTCTCCGGGATGAACGAGCACGGGCTGGCGCTCGCGAACATGGAGGTGGCGCGGGAGCCGCGGCCGCCCGACGCGATGCCCTACGCGCTGCTCTACCGCACGGTGCTCGAGGAGTGCCGCACGGTGGAGGAGGCGATCGCGCTCGTCTCGCGGGAGCCGCGGCAGACGGCGAACAACCTCATGCTCGCGGACGCCGCGGGCGACCGGGCGCTCGTCGAGATCACGCCCGGGGCGATCCTCGTCCGGCGGGCCGGCGACGGCGAGCCGCTCGTGGCCACGAACCACCACCGCGGCGAACGCGACGAGCCGGGCCGCTGCGGCCGCTACGACTGCATCGCGGCCGAGACCGCCCGCGACTGGGGCCGGCTCGACCGCGACGCCGTGCGGCGGATCCTGGGCCGCGTCTCGCGCGGTGACCTCACGCTCCAGTCGATGATCTTCGAGCCGGCCGCGCTCATGATCCATCTCTCGGTCGGGAAGGACGCCACGCGGGGCGAGTACCGTCCGATCGACCTGGCTGAGAAGCTGCGGCGTTGAGCGGGTCGCCGCGCCGATCGCTCCTGTCGAACGACGCGGGGAGCCGGATGCCGAGGACTGCTGGTGGGCCTATCGTGGGGCGGGTGCGGGATTCAGATCGACCCAGACCTCGTCGCCCACCGCGATTCGATGGTCCTCTTTGGGGCGGAACTCGATCGCGAGGCTGCCTTTCAGCCGATCCCACGTCGCACCCGTGACCAGTCCGATGGCTTTGTCCTCGTCGCCAATGCGGTGATACACGGCGTCGCCGAGGGCCACGTGTGGGTGGTGCGTCATTCCACCGCCTCTGCCAATATGCCCCGGTGTATCGCCTTCATACTTCGCGTTGAAACTCTCGACCACCTCGAACCAGAAGCGGGTGCCATGCGGAGCGTGCTGGCGCTGCGGTGCCGCGGAGTCCTCGAAATCGTCCGCCGCTCCTCGCATCCCCACCATGGCCACACAGGTGACAAGTGCGCCAACGGCGGCGCCGGCGTAGATCGCTGTTGGAGAGGCTCGGTGGGTGCACGCCTGAAGCGACGTCATGACGCCGCCTCGGAGTTTTTCTGCCGGGTCATGGCAGGACGCCCGTTGAAGGCCATTGCGGACGATTGGCAATGCGGTTGCACGCCATTCGGCTACGACGCGGGAACGATCGCCAGCGTCCGAACATAAACCCAGTCAGTCCGAAGATCTCCGCAAGCGGCGCCGCTGCGCCGTTCGGACACGTTCCCGGCGCCGCTCCGGGGCTGGAAACACAGACGGCCGTGTCCCCCGCGATTGCGAGCGACACGGCCGTCGGAGTACTCCCGACAGGGATCGAACCTGTAACCTTCAGCTCCGGAGGCTGACGCTCTATCCAATTGAGCTACGGGAGCGCGGCGGCCGCGGGCGGCCATGCTCGAGGATTCTACCAGCGGCGGTCGGGGAACAAGGCCGGGCCGCTGCGGGGGCCGGGATTCCGCCCGCTCAGGCCGACCGCCGCAGCGGCTGCGCGTCGGACGGCATGCGGCTCGGCCGGGCCAGGCCCGCGTGCGGGCCGTCGATCCGCAGCGTCGGCGAGGCGCTTGCCGCCGCCGCCCGCGCCGCCCGCAGCCTCGCGATGCGGGCCAGCGAGTCGCCGAACTGCATGAGGGCCACGATCCGGCCGACGAGCATCGGCACCGTGCCGAGCGGCGCCGAGGTCACGATGTCGCGGAGCACCTCGATCGCGTGTGCCACGACCGCCACCGGCGCCCCGCCACGGGCCAGCGACCGCCAGAAGAGCCGCTCCGACTGGAGGCCCGCGGTGAACGCCCGCGGCCGCCGCCGCTGCGGCCCGCAGACGACCCGTGACTCGGGCGCGTACGCGACGCGACCGGGCAGGCAGGCAAGTGCCGTCGCCATGTCGGCGTCGGCGAGCCAGTCGCCGCAGCTCGCGGCGAACCCCGGCCCGGCCGCCTCCAGCACGTCGGCCCGCCAGAAGCCGGCCTCGAGGAGCGGCGCGGCGGGCCGGACCCGTGCCGCGGCTACGCGGCGCCGCGGCACGACGACCGTCCTCCTGCCGCCGCTGGTCACGCGGACGCCGGCCGCGACGATCGCGTCGGCGCCTGCCGCGGCGACGGCCGCCGGCACCACCGCCTTCACGTCGGCGTCCCCGAGCAGCTCGCGCGGCTGGTCGGTCCAGCCCGGCGTGGCCAGCCAGCCCGCCGCCAGCAGGTGCACCACGGGCGCCGCGCTCGCCGCGATGCCCACGTTGGCGCACGACGCGAGCCCCGAGCCCGGCGGCGCGGGCACGAGGCGGACCTCGCCGGCGACGCCCCACGGGTCGTCGTAGGCGAAGCCGAGCGGGACCACGATCTCGCAGTCCGCGGGGCGGTTCTCCAGCACGCTCACGAGCGTCGCCTCGAGCGCCGCGGTATCGCGGGGCGCGGGCACGACGATCGACAGCGCCGGCGCGGACGACGATCTCGACATGGCAACCACCCCCCGAACCCCGCGCGCACGATCCCCCCGGATCACGCGTCCCGTGAAGCACATCGACCGCGGACCGAGCCGGCCCGCGTCAGGCCGCGGCCCGCTGCGGCTGCAACTCGGTGAACAGGTTCACCGTGTGCAGCATCTCGCCTTCCGCGTCGTAGAACTGCAGCACGCCGACGTCGATCAGCCACATGGCGAACATCTCGGCCGCGCGGTAGCAGCGGGCCACGCAGCGGCCACGGTCGATGCGGATGTTCTCCTGCACGTCGGCGACCTCCCCGGCGTCGGCGCCGAGGTCGAGGAAGTGGCGGGCGACCAGGCCGCGCACGTCGGCGGCGTTCATGTGCAAACGCATGGCGAAGCAACCTCCTGTTGCAGGCTGACGAATCGACCTCCCGTCGATCGGAACGCGAACCGTACCGGGGAGCAGCCGCCGGCGAAAGACTGACTTCGCCGGGCTCCTGGCACGGGGCGGCACGCCGTCCCCTTGGAGAAATCCATCGGCGCGCCGGACCGGCGGCGTGCAGGGTCGGTCCCATCCGCCGACCAACCGGCGGCTCCTGCACGGTCACCCCAGATTGCCGGACCGGCCCCGCCGACCGGGACGTCACAGTCGCCGCGTCCACTCGACGCTCGCGAACCGCTCGGCCGCGAGCCGCGCCGCGTGCTCCCGGGGCCAGTCGCCGGCCGCCGCGTCGGCCCCGAATGCCCGGCGCACGATCCCGGCGAGCGCGGCCGCGCCGAGCCCGAGGTTCGCGAGGAAGTCGCCGTGCGGGCGGCCTGCCCGGTATCCGGGCTCGCGGGGCGGGTGCCGGAGGAGGCGGGCCACGGCGGCGAGGTCGAACGAGTCGAGCAGGGTGCCGTGGTAGAGCACGGCGCCGCGGCGGACGCGGAGGGCGTTGCCGGAGACCTTGCGGCACGCGCCGCCGTCCACGAGCGCGAGGTCGCTGGTGCCGCGCCGCTCGACGTGCCGGCCCGCGGCCCGCAGCGCGGCCGCGAGCGGCTCGAGCGTCGTGGCGTGGATCGCGTCGATCGGCGGCGCGCCGTCCGGATGCGGCGCGACGACCGACCACACGTGGCAGCCCGGCCCGAGGAGCACGGTGAGGCCGCCGCTCGTCCGGCGCACAAGCCGGGCGTGCGCCGCCGCGCATGCGTCCACGTCCACCTCCTCCTCCACGCGGCTCGAGGAGCCCAGGATCACGGTCGCCTCCGGGGCGGTCCACATCCGCACCACGGGCGCGGCGAGCGTGCCCTCGTGCGCCGCCTCGAGGAGCGCCTCGTCGAGCGCCAGGTTCGCGGCCGCGTCGCCGAGATCGACGTCGAGCCACGCGGGGGCGTGGTGCGGCTCCTTCGATTGACTCACCCGGCGGTGCTCCTAGACTTTTCCAGCATACGTTCGTTCCGCACCGCGGCGTCCGAGTCCATGTCCGAACCAACCCGCCGCGCGGTGACGCCGGACGACTCGCTGCCCCCGGTCGAGCCGCCGTCCGCGGGCTTCCTGGTGCAGCTGTTCCTCGTGCCGGCGATCATCGTCGGCATCATCGTGGCGGTGTGGGTCGCGTTCCACTGGCTCGCGCAGCTGGGCAACGACCCGGAGGGCTACCTGCGGGCGCTGCGGCGGCCGACCGAGGGCCGCTGGCAGGCCGCCTTCAACCTGGCCAACGACCTCCGCGGGCAGGGTGGCGCGGCGCTCAAGCAGGACGCCGCGCTCGCCACCGCGCTCGCGGGCATCCTCGCCGACGAGGTCGCCAGCGGCCGGCCGCGGCTGCCGGGCGACGCGGGCGAGCCGGCGCGGACGCTGTGCGCCTACCTCTGCCGGGCGCTCGGGGAGTTCACCGTGCCCGAGGCGGCGGCCCCGCTCGTGGCGCGGGCGACCGACGACGCCGACGCGGCCACGGCCATGGTGGCCGTCGAGTCGCTCGCGGCCCTGGCCGACAACCTCCGCGCAGCCGGCCGCGGCATCCCCGATCCCGCGGCCGTCGCGGCGACGGTGCTGGCGGCGTCGC
>JBJTPA010000043.1:0-11239 GCA_046074885.1 Planctomycetaceae bacterium | reverse complement strand
CTCCGATCGCGCGACTATCCCTGGTGTTTTTTCCCGGAAAAGACCCTCAAAAGCTTCCTGCTACTGGAAAACGCCTGAACCTTCGCCTATCGTGTGGCCCCAACGGAATGGATCTGGAGCCCCAGGGAGAGGAGGCACCATGCAGCGGTCGCCACGCAGCCATGCCCGCCCCGCGAACGCGACGGAGGGCCGGCGGCGGAAGCAGAAGCCCCGCCTCGTCATTCGCGCCGGCACGTCGTCCCCGGCCCCCGCGAAACCGCCCCGGCTGAAGACCGGGGACAAGCCCGCCACCCGCGCGGCGGCCGACGTCGCCATTCGCCTCGCCAGCGGCACGAACCGCGCCGCCGCCCCCAAGCCTCCATCCGCGTCGCGGGCCGCGGTCACCGAGGTGGACGTCCGTCCCTCGGCCCCGGTCGTCACGCGGCGCACCCCCGCGAAACGGCCTCCCATCCTGCACCTGCCGCTGCACCCGGCCGGCGCGGCCAAGCCGCCGGCCTGGATGCTCGAGGAGTGCCTCGTCTCCCCCGCACGGGCGGGAGACCAGAGCGAGATCCTGCAGCTGCTCGCCGGCCTGCCGGCGCCGCCGACGCGGGCCGAGTTCCACGCGGCTGTCGATCATCCCGACCACGACGCCAACAACCGCCTCGTGGGCCGCCTCGGCGGCCGCATCGTGGCCCACGCCGAAATCGTGCCGCGGCAGGTGATGATCGGGCCGGCGAGCGTCCGCGGCGCGGTGGTGGACCGGGTGGCCGTGCTGCCGGAGTGCCGCGGCGCCGGCCACGGGCAGAAGCTCGTCCGCGCCGCCGAGGAGCGGATGCGGCAGTCGGGCGCGGTCGTCGCCTTCTCGCGGACGCGGATCGCGCCGTCGTTCCACGAGCTCGGCTGGACGGTGCTCGGCCGCGACTGCGCGACGCCGGGCCGGCCCACCGAGATCCTGGCGCGGCTCCTCGAGGGCCCGCGCCGCCAGGGCGAGGCCGTGACGATGCGGCAGTGGCGGCACGTCGAGCTGCCGGCGATCCTGCGGATCTACCGCCAGAATGCGGCGCGGTTCGTCGGGCCGCTCGACCGCGACGAGAACTACGCCCGGTGGCTCGTGAGCCGCGGCGCGTTCGACTCGATCCTGGTGGCGCTCGTCGGCCAGGACCGCTACGAGATCCAGGAGTCGAGCGCGCGGATCGTGGGCTACGCGATCCAGTCGGGCAGCCGGGTGCTCGAGATCCTCGCCGACCCGGAGTTCCCGGGGCTCGAGCGGGAGATCCTGGCCCGGGTCTGCGCCGAGGCGGTGGAGAACGACCGCCAGGAGATCGTCTACGAGTCGAGCGCCGGCGACCCGCTCCACGCCGCCGTATCAGGCGGCACGGGGGGCGTGTCGGGGGGCGACCGGATGCTCGTGGGCCGCGTGTTCCGGCCGCTGGAGCTGCTCGCGGCGCACGTGCCGGCGATCGAGGAGCGGGTGGCGGCGCTCGGCATCCGCGAGACGGTCGAACTCGGCCTCGACTCGCCGGGGGCGAAGGCGTCGGTGATCGTGGCCGACGGCAAGGCCACGGTGCACCCCGGACGCGTGGGCCGCAGCTACCTCAAGCTCGCCGCCGACGAGCTCGCCCGGCTCCTGCTCTGCCAGTGCGACCCGGCCGAGGCGGCCGCGGCCGGCCGCCTCGAGGCCTCGACGCAGGTGGCGCTCAAGCTCGCCGCCCAGCTCTTCCCGCGGACGCCGCTCTGGTGCCCGATGTGGGACGACCTGCCGGCGTGATCGGCGCTCGGTCTCATGCAGCTCCCACGTGGTCCTCGGGCGTGGGTGACGCATCTCGATGGAAAGCCGGTCAACTCGCCCAATCGGCTCTGGGCTGCCCGTTGCCCTCGAGCGAGCTAAGGGAGCGAGCGAAGCCTGGAGGGCTGAGGCGAACGTCCAGCGAGAGGGCAATGGGCATCGCCGAAGCCGGGTTGGGCGCACTGACGCCTGAGGACCAACTGTGATCCGTATCAGTCGCTGGCTGAGTCGTCCACCTCGGGCGCCGTATTGTGACCGGCGGGCGGCCGCCAGTTCTCGGGCGTGCGGTCGTCTGCGACGGCGAGGCTGACCATCACGAGCAGGCCGGCCACGGGCACGAGCGACCCCATGCCGATCCACGGCGGCAGGCCGGCGAGGGCCGTCTGCCGGACGCTCATCGAAGGGGCGATCCAGACGAAGGGCAGGTTCCAGGCGAAGGTCGCGTGACCGGCTCGCGGATTCCGAACCAGAGCCTGAGCCACGACGATCGATGCATGTCGATGCGCCGACCAATTGCCGGGCGGAACTACCCGCCGCGGGATCCGGCGAGCCACTCGTCGGCCCAGGTGCGGACGCCGTCCACTCCCTTCCGGTGGCAGAAGTCGCCGAGGCTCTCGCCCGCCTGCCGCTCGGCCTTGTAGCAGGCGAGCACCGCCGTGATCTCGCGGCGGAGATCCTCGAACGGCACGACGTCCTTGTAGTGCTCGTTGAGGCGGTCGCCGAGCAGCCGGCCGCCGAGGAAGAGCGTGTACTTCCCCGCCGTGCGGCCCACGATGCCGACGTCGCAGTTGTAGGGGCGGGCGCAGGCGTTGGGGCAGCCGGTCATGCGAACCGTGAAGGCCTCGCTCGCGAGGCCGAGCTTCGCCACTTCGGGCTCGAGCGAGTCGATGAGCCCCGGCAGCACCCGCTCGCTCTCGGCGACGGCCAGGCCGCAGGTGGGCAGGGCCACGCAGGCCATGCTCCAGCGGCGCAGCGTGGAGATCTCCTCGGAGGTCTTCACGCCGTGGTCGTGGAGGATCGTCGCGATCCGCTCGCGGTCGGTGACGGCGAGATCGGTGAACAGGAGGCTCTGGTGGGCCGTGATCCGCACGCCGGGCTTCACGTCGCGGAGGATCCGCCGCAGGGCCGTCTTGAGGCGGACATCGCCCGTGTCGTGGACGCGGCCGTTCTCGACGTTCAGCCCGTAGAAGAACTTTCCGTCGCGCTGCTCGTGCCAGCCGATGTGGTCATCGAAGCCGTGGACGTCGGCAGGGTGGCAGGGGGCCAGCGGCTTGCCGAAATATTCCTCCACCTTCGCCCGGAAGTTTTCCAGGCCCATGGTGTGGATCGTGTACTTGAGCCGCGCCACCTTGCGGTCGGCGCGATTGCCGAAGTCGCGCTGCACCTTGACGATCGCCTCGGCGATCGGGAGGACGTCCTGTGGCTCGACAAAGCCCAGTCTCTTCGCCAGCGCAGGAAAGGTCTTGGCGGCACTCGGGGTGACGCCCATGCCGCCTCCGGCGACCACGTTGTAGCCAAGGATTTTTCCCTGCTCGTGGACGACGATGAAGCCGAGATCGTTGGCATAGACGTCGGTGCAGTTGTCCTCGGGGAGGGCGAAGGCGGTCTTGAACTTCCGCGGCAGGTACGTGGGACCGTAGATCGGCTCGACCTCCGGGCCGCCGGCGACGCGGGACTGCTCGCCCGTGTCGGGGTCGGTGAGCCAGATCTCGTAGTAGGCCCGCGTCCGCGGGGCGAGGTGCTTCGCGAGCTCGTCGAGCTTCGCCTGCATCTCGTCGCGGACCGGGTTGCCGTGGAGCGGGGCGGGGCAGCACATGATGTTGCGCTCGACGTCGCCGCAGGCGGCGAGCGTGGTCAGCTGGTTGGCGTGGACCCGCTGCATGAAGTCCTTGAGGTCGCCCTTCACCACGCCGTGGTGCTGGATCGACTGCCGCGTCGTGAGCCGGATCGTGCCGTTGCCCAGTTCGTCGCCCATGTCGATCGCGCGGAGGAGCTGCTCGGCCGTGAGCTTCCCGCCGGGCACGACGGTGCGGATCATGAACGAGATCTGCCGCTCGCTCTTCTTCCCATCGACCGCCTTGCGGGCCTCGCGGTCGTCCTGCTGGTAGGTGCCGTGGTTTTTCAGCAGCTGGACCGAGCCATTGCCGAACCCCGCCGCCCCGTCCACGAGTTCCTTCGCGATGTCGCCCCGGAGGAAGTTGCTGGCCGTCTTGGCGACCTCGACGGCACTGGGCTTGGGGGCGGACGCGGGCGTTTCGTCGGTCATGGCGTGTGGGATGGCGTGCTGCGGTGGGGAGGATGTCGGCCGGGCCCGCGAGCGGGGCGCCGCGGCGAATTAGGATAGGCGATCGATCGACGCGGGGCGATACGGGCCGCCGGGAGGAACCGCGATGGGCCACCCGATGTTCTTCCTGGCCGCCGTGGCGGCCTGCCTGCTCTGGTCGGCCGCGTTCATCGCGGCAGCGGTGCGCACGGATCGCGTCTGGGTGCGGCGGATCCTCGTGGCCACGGCCGTGGTCGTGCCCCCGCTCGTGCTCGTGAAGGCCTGCCCGCTCGGCCACCTCGCGGAGCGGCCCGCGGCCCTCGAGTTCCTGCGTGCCGAACCCGCGCGTGGCCTTCGGGTTCGGGCCGCACCTCTGCCTCGGGGCAGCCCATCCCGCACCCGGCCTTCAGCGGCGGTCGAGTCACTGCGCGATGCACCGGCGGTCCTTCGCGGACCGCTGGGGAGCATCGGCGGGACTTCCCAACGTGGAGGGGCGGAGATACGGTAACGCCGTTGTAAAAGTCGCGGCGTGACCGGCTCCGGCCCGGGCGGGTCGCGGCGGGTCCGGGTCGCCCCACGGGAGCGTCCGATCGTGAAGCGTCGCCTCCTCGCCCACGTGCCGCCGGCGGCCGTCGCCGCGGCCCTGCTGCTCGCCGGCACGATCGTCCGCGCCGCCCCGTCGGAGTCGCGCCCCATGCCACCGTCGTTCGCGCCGCCCGCCGTGAAGCCCTTCGGAAAGCTCCCCGACGGCCGTGAGGCGAAACTCTACGTGCTCGAGGTGCCCGGCGGCTGGCGGGCGGAGATCACCGACTACGGCGCGATCGTCACCCGCATGCTCGTGCCCGCGGCCGATGGCCCGCCGGTGGACGTGGTCCTCGGCTTCGACGACCTCGCCGGCTACCTCGCCGGCAGCCCCTACTTCGGCGCGATCTGCGGCCGGGTCTCCAACCGGATCGCCGGCGGCACGTTCGACCTCGACGGGAAGACCCACACGCTCGCGAAGAACAACGGCGCGAACCACCTCCACGGCGGCGTCGTGGGCTTCGACAAGAAGCTCTGGAAGGCCGCGCCGCGGGTCTCGGAGCGGGGCCCGGCGGTGGACTTCGAGCTCGTCTCGCCCGCCGGCGACGAGGGTTATCCCGGCCGCCTCGTCGCCCGCGCCACCTACACCCTCACGCCCGCCGGGGAATTGCGGGTCGAGATGTCGGCGACGACCGACGCCCCGACGATCGTGAACATGGTGCACCACTCCTACTGGAACCTCGCGGGCCACGCCTCGGGTCCGGTCCGCGGCCACGTGCTCGCGGTCCACGCCGACCGCTACCTGCCGGTGGACGCGGGCAGCATCCCCACCGGCGCGCAGGCGGATGTGGCCGGCACGCCCTTCGACTTCCGCCCCGGGCGGAGTCCGGCTGCCACGCTCGGCGTCGCGATCGACGGGCTGCCGGCGGCGGCCGACGGCACGAACCCCGGGGGCGTGGACCACGACTTCGTGATCCGCGAGTGGAAGCCCGACGGGGCGCTGCGGCCGGTGGCGGTGCTCACCGACCCGGCCAGCGGCCGCTCGCTCGAGATCCTCTCCGACATGCCGGGCGTGCAGGTCTACACGGGCAACTACCTCGACGGCACGCTCCGCGGCAAGGCGGGCGCCGTGTACGCCAAGCACGCCGGCATCTGCCTCGAGACCCAGTTCCATCCCGACTCGGTGCACCATCCGGAGTGGCCCTCGCCGCGGCTCGAACCCGGCTCGACGTACCGGCACACGATGGTCCACCGCTTCACCCCCCGCTGAAGGCCGATGGCATCGCGCCCCTGCTTCTCGCTCGCCGGGCGCGTGGCCCTCGTGACCGGCTCTTCCACGGGCCTCGGCAAGGCGACGGCGAAGTGCCTCGGCCTCGCCGGCGCGAAGGTCGCCGTGAACTATGCCAACGCCCGGGAACGCGCCGAACGCACGCTCGCCGAGTTCCGCGCCGAGGGGATCACGGCCGAGGTGTACCGGGCGAGTGCCGTGGACGAGGGGGAGATCGACTCGATGTTCACGGCGATCGAGGGGTCGCTCGGGCCGGTGGACATCGTGGTGGTCAATGCCACCCCGGCCCAGCCCCAGAAGCTGATCGAGGAGTACGACTGGGCCTTCTACCAGGAGATGCTCGACTACTTCGTGAAGAGCCCGTACCTCCTCGCCCGGCGCGCGCTGCCGGGCATGAAGGCCCGCCGGCACGGCCGGCTCGTGAACGTGACGAGCGAGGTCTTCCACCTCGGCGTGACGCCCTTCTCGGCCTACGTCGCCGCGAAGGGGGGGCAGACGGGCTGGTCGCGGAGCATGTGCCACGAGCTCGCCCCCTTCGGGATCACGGTGAACATGATCGCGCCGGGTTGGATCCCGGTGGAGCGGCACGCACAGGACCCGCAGGCCGCGAAGGATGCGTACCAGGCCACGATCCCGGTCGGTCGCTGGGGGAGGCCCGACGAGGTGGGCTGGGCCGCCGTCTACCTCGCCAGCGACGAGGCCGCCTTCGTGACCGGCCAGACGATCGCCGTCAACGGCGGCAGAACCTGCTGGTAGCACCAGGCATTCGGATCCTTTCCGATCCGCGGGCGATCCCGTTGGTCGGGGCCGCCCACGCCCCATCGCCGGACGTTCGTTCCGGCCCTCCGGGCCTGCGCTCACTCGGAGGCGTCTGCGCTGCGCCATCCGTTGCTTCGCTTGCCGCCTACGCCGGCTCCCGGTGCATGGGCAACCCCTCCCTCGCTACCCCGATCAGGTTGCTGGTGGAAGCGAGGCCCAAGCGGGATGCAGGATCAGGCGTCAAAATACAGACAGAATTCGTAGGGGTGCGGGCGGAGACGGAGCGGGGCGATCTCCTGCTCGCGCTTGCACTTCAGCCACGTGGCGATCACGTCGTCGGTGAAGACGTCGCCCCGGAGGAGAAAGTCGTGGTCGCGCTCGAGCGCGTCGAGCGCCTCGGCGAGCGAGCCGGGCGCCCGCGGCACGTTCGCCAGCTCCTCGGGGGGCAGGTCGTAGATGTCGCGGTCGAGCGGCGGCCCGGGATGCATCTTGTTCTGGATGCCGTCGATCGCCGCCATGAGGATCGCGGCGAAGGTGAGGTACGGGTTGCAGGTCGGATCGGGGCAGCGGAACTCGATCCGCTTGGTCTTCGGATTCGCCGAGTACATCGGGATGCGGCAGGCGGCGGAGCGGTTGCGCTGGGAGTAGGCGAGGTTGATCGGCGCCTCGTATCCGGGCACGAGCCGCCGGTAGCTGTTGGTCGTCGGGTTCGAGATCGCGAGGATCGCGGGGGCGTGGCGGAGGATGCCGCCGAGGGCGTGGAGGGCGGTGTCGGAGAGGCCCGCGTAGCCCGAGCCGGCGAACAGCGGCTGGCCCTCCTTCCACAGGGAGAAGTGCGTGTGCATGCCCGACCCGGCGTCGCCGAGGATCGGCTTGGGCATGAACGTGGCCGTCTTGCCGTGCCGCCGGGCGACGTTGCGGACCACGTACTTGTAGAGGCACATCTGGTCCGCCATGCGGACGAGTTCCTGGTAGTGGACGTCGATCTCGCACTGGCCCGCGGAGGCCCGCTCGTGGTGCTGGGCCTCGACGTCGATCCCGCACTGGATCATCGCCTGCACCATCTCGGTCCGCAGGTCGAGCAGGTGATCCGACGGCGGGCAGGGGAAGTAGCCCTCGCCGTGCCGGAGCTTGTAGCCGAGGTTCGGCCCCTCGGCCCGGCCGCGGTTCCACTCGGCCTCGGACGAGTCGAGGTGGAAGTAGGCCTCGTGCGCGTTTTGGTCGAACCGCACATCGTCGAACACGAAGAACTCCGCCTCGGGCCCGACGACACAGGTGTCGGCTATGCCGGTGCCGCGGAGGTAGGTGGCGGCCTTGCGGGCCACGTGCCGCGGGTCGCGAGAGTAGTCCTCCCGCGTGATCGGATCCTGGATCATGCAGATCATCACGAGCGTGGGGATCCGCGCGAACGGATCGACGAACGCCGTGTCGGGCACCGGCACGAGGAGCATGTCGCTCTCGTTGATCGCCTGCCAGCCGCGGATGCTGGAGCCGTCGAACCCGAGGCCGTCCTCGAACGTCGATTCCCCGAGCTTCGTGACGGGGATCGTGAAGTGCTGCCAGGCGCCGAAGAAGTCGGCGAACCGCAGGTCGACGGCCTTCACTTCCTTCTCGCGGCACAGCGCGAGGATTTCACGGGGGGTCATGGGGGCGCTCCGGAGAAGCCGCCATGATACCCGTGGAACCGCCGCCATCTGCCCACCATTGGGTATCCGAGGCACGGGTGCGGCCTCCCCGGGCGGGTGAAGCGCCGTCCCCGGGGCGTGGTGTAGATTGCGTTCGAGACCGAGCACCGGGATTCGCCGCACGCTGCCATGGAACTCACGCCCCCGGCCGTTCACTGCGTCATCGTCGATGACCACGTGATGCTGCTGGACCTTCTCGCCGGGGTGGTGCGAACGGTCCCCGGGGTCGTGATCTCGGCCACCGCCACCGACGTCACCGACGCCGGGCGGATCGCGGCACTCGACGCGGTCGACCTGCTCATCGTGGACCGGAGGCTGGCGTCCGGCGACGGCATGGATCTCGTGCGGTCGGTGCTGGCCCGGCATCCGCGCATGAAGTGCATCGTGATCACGGGTTCCACGATCGACTTCGTCTGCCCGCCGGACCTCATGGACTGCGTCGTGGCCGTGATCGACAAGAGCCACGCCTGCGACATGCTGCTCGCCGAAATCAACCGGATCGTCGGCACGCCGGCGCCCGCGGCCGGCGGCCCCCCGCTGGACGACGTCCAGTCGCGGCTCACCCCGCGGGAGCTCGAGCTGTTCATCGCCCTGGGCGACGGCCTGACGAACAAGGAAGTGGGCCAGCGGTTCGGCATCACGACGCGGACCGTCGAGACCCACCGCAAGGCGATCTCCCGCAAGCTCGGGCAGAGCGGCTCGGCGCTCATCCGCCTGGCCACGCTGCATCGCCAGGCCGGCCTCTCCCGTGACCGCGGCGCCGTCCCGGCGTCCGGCCCCTCGCGCTGACCCACGAGCCACCGATGCCGCCCGCGGACGCCCAAGCCGGCGAGCACCCCGCCGCCTTTGAGATGACCGAGAACATGCCGGTCGGCATGTTCGTGACCGAAATGCTCGCGGACGGCACGCGGCAGTTCGTGTTCGTCAGCAACCGGCTGCTGGAGATGCTGGGGCTGGAGCGCGAGCCCGTGATGCGGGACTGGCGGGCGATCTACGCCAACATCCACCCGGACGACCTCGCCGGCTTCCTCAAGCCCTCGGAGGAGTCCTGGCACGGGATGACCGTGTTTCGCTGGGAGGGCCGGGCCTACGTCCGCGGCGAACTGCGGTGGTTCTCCGCGGAGTCCAACCCGCGGCCGCGGCCCGGTGGGGGTGCCTACTGGGACGGCGTGATCCTCGACGTCACGGCGCGCCGGCGCGCCGAGGAGGAGGCCGCCGCCGCCCGCGGCCGCGAGGAGGCCGCCGCCGCGGAAAAGATGGCCGATCTCGAGCGGGCCGTGAAGACGAGCCTCCTGGCCGCGGCCGTGGCCCACGACGTCAAGCAGCCGCTCGGCATGGCGCTGTTGCACGCGCAGCGGCTCCTCGAGCGGCTGGGGAGCCAGCCCCTGGAGTCCGACGCCCGGTCCATCCTCGACAAGCTGGCCGCCGAGTCACGGCAGGTGTCCGACTCGATCGATCGCCTGCGCGGCCTGTTGCGGAGCATCGAGACGGTCCGCGAGCCGTTCGACCTCGGGCACGTCTGCCGCTCGGCTGTGCTCGCCAGCAGGAGCCTGGCCGACGCGCACGGCGTCACGGTGACCGCGGTGCCCCCGCCCGCGATCATCCACGTGGTGGGCGATGCCGCGCAGGTGCAGGTGGCCGTCGCGAACCTGATCGTGAATGCCGTCGAGGCGGTCGCGACACGGCCCGATGGCGTCCGGGAGGTCCACGTGGACGTGCGGCCGGGCGACGGCGTGGCGGTCTGCGCGGTCGGCGACAGCGGGCCGGGGCTGGAGGGCGCCACGGTGGACGCCCTGCCGCGGGGTGCTGCAAAACCCGGCGGCACGGGGATGGGGCTGCACATCGTCCGCGCCGTGCTCGCCAATCACCGGGGCCGCCTGGACACCGGCCGCTCGCCGCTCGGGGGCGCCGAGTTTCGCCTCGTGCTGCCGCGGGGCTGATGCCGGCGCCGCCGCGTCAGCGTTGCGATGCAAGCTGGAGCCGCCAGCCGTCCGGGCCCAGATGCAGGTGGAGCACGCCCGCGAAGCGGGCGCCGCGCAGCGTCACCGCGAGCGCGGCCGGGCGCGCGGCCGTGGGCAACTCCGGCGCGTAGTCGCCCGCGTCGATCCGGCGGGCGAAGCCGCGGCCGCCGGAAACCGCCCCGGCGTCGTGGTCGAGCCAGGCGAGCCGGTGCGGCGGGAGTTCCGTGGCGGCGACCGGCGGCCCGCCCGGCTCGGGCAGCGATACGAGCCGCCAGGAGCGGCAGCAGCCGCCGTCCTCGAGCAGGAAGTCGTAGTGGATGCCCGCCGGATCGTCGGGGGCACCGGCGTGCTCGAGGATGATGAACCGCGGCATCCGCGCATCATACCCCCGACTGCGTCGCAGGATGCGACGCTCATCAAGAGCGGGCGGAGGCCCGCCAAGCAACCATCGGCCAGGATGGCGATGGTTGCGAGAAGTCAGTACTCCTCGCCGGAGCCGCCCGCGCCGCCGCCCGGCATCACGAGCGGCTTCGGCTTGTGGCGGACGGCGCGGCGGGCGTTTTCGTCGCGCAGCCGTTCGACCGCGGCCTCGAGGCTCATCGCGCCCAGGTCGCCGTCCACGCGGTCGCGGAGGCTCACGGTGCCGGCCGCCTCGTCCCGCGGGCCGCACACGACCATCATCGGGATCAACTCGAGTTGCGCCGTGCGGATCTTCGCCCCGAGCTTCTCGGCGGCGAGGTCGATCCCCGTCCGCAGGCCCGCGGCCTCGAGCCGGGCCTTCACGGCCTCGGCGTAGGCCGTGCTCTTCTCGCTCACAGGGATCACGCGGACCTGCTCGGGCGCCAGCCACAGCGGGAACGCCCCGGCGAAGTGCTCGATGAGCACGCCCACGAACCTCTCCAGGCTCCCCAGCGGCGCCCGGTGGATCATCACCGGCCGGTGCTTGGCGTTGTCGGCGCCGATGTACTCGAGGTCGAACCGTTCGGCGCTCGG
>JBJTPA010000042.1:0-2774 GCA_046074885.1 Planctomycetaceae bacterium | reverse complement strand
GGGCGACATCCTCGAGTGCTACCGGATCGAGGAAGTCGCGCGGACCCTCTCGTGAGCGCCCGACGACTGCTCAAGGCCGCCGAGGCGGTGCGGGAGGTCGTCAGCATGGCGATCCTCACGCAGGTCCGCGATCCCCGCGTGAAGGACGTGACCGTGACCGGCGTGGAGATGGCCCCGGACATGCGGTCGGCGGTCGTGCACGTGTCGGTGATGGGCAGCCCCGCCCAGGAGCAGCTCGCGCTGCGGGGCCTGGCGAGCAGCGCCGGCTTCCTGCAGTCGCAGATCGCCGACAAGATCGACACCCGCTACACGCCGCGGCTGCGGTTCGAGATCGACAAGGGCGTGAAGCACGCGCTGGAGATCGCCCGCGTGCTGGGAAGCGTGCTCCCTGCGGAGCCGCCGGCCGCCGAGGACACCGACCACGAAGGGGAGAAGACATGAGCGCAGCGAAGCGATCCCGGCCCGCGCCGGCCCGGAAGCCGGCCCCGGCGAAGAAGCCCACCACCACGTCGGCGGCGAAGCCGTCCGCCAAGCCCGCGCCCAAGGCGGCCGCGAAGCCCACGGCCAAGCCGGTCGCCAAGCCGGCACCGGCGGTCGCGAAGCGGCCCGATCCCGCCGCCCGGCACGGCTCCGCCGCCCGCCGGCCCGTGCCGGCCGCGGCGCCCGCCCCGCCGGCCCCGCCCCCGGCGCCGCCGGAGCCGAAGCAGCCGCCGCGCCAGCAGGTGATCGGCAGGCTCTTCAAGTCGCTCCGGGCCCAGTACAAGCCGTTCGCGACGAACACGACCCGGCCGCTCCTCGAGCAGGTGCTCCATGCCTGCTGCCTGGAGGACTCCCCGCCCGAAGCGGCCGACAAGGCGCTCCAGAAGCTCGTCGAGAGTGCCTTCGACCTCAACGAGATCCGCGTCACGACCGTCGCCGAGCTGGCCGAGTCGCTCACGGGCCTGACCGACCCGGCCCGTGCCGCCCTCTCGCTGCGGCGGGTGCTGCAGAGCGTCTTCGAATCGACCTACGCCTACTCGCTCGACAGCGCGAAGAAGCATTCCCTGGCCCACGGCCTGAAGACCCTCGAGCACCTGCACGGCGCCACGCCCTTCGTGGTGCACCACGTCGCCTCCACGGCGCTCGGGGGCCACTTCATCCCGCTCGACCGCGGCGCCCTGTCGGCGCTCTGGCTGTGCGGCGCGATCACCAGGCAGGAGTACGACTCCGGCAGGGTGGCGGGCCTCGAGCGGATCATCCCCAAGAAGTCCGGGCAGGAGTTCTCGGCGCTGCTCCACCTGTTCGGCGTGGAGTGCCTGACGAACCTCCACGGCCCGACGGTGAAGAAGATCCTCACGGCGGTGAACCCGCTGGCGAAGGACCGCTTCCCGAAGCGCGGCGAGCCGCTGCCGAAGCCCGTGCCCCCTCCGCCGGCCACCGGCAAGGAGGCACAGAAGGCGGCTGAGGCCGCGCGGCAGTCCGCCGAGGCGCACCGCCCCGCGGGGCCGCAGGCGGCCGCCCGGCCCGCCTGCAAGACCCCCGTTCCGCCGGCTGGCTAGTGCCCGAAGAACCCGTGCGACGGCAAGCCCGGTCCCAAGCCCTTCGTCGTGAAGCCCAACATCGGCAAGCCGCTGACGATCAAGCCGGAACTCGCGCAGCCGGCGGCCCCGCCCGCGGCGAAGCCCTCCGCCAAGCCGGCCGGGGCGGCCAAGCACCCGGCCAAGCCGCCCGCGAAGCCCCCGGTGAAGAGCGCCGCCCACAAGCCGGCGAACATCAAGCCGCGGGACGCGATCGCCGCGAAGAAGGCGGGCAAGTCGCACTCGCGGCAGCTCGCCAAGCGGAAGCCGAGGTGAGGAGCCCATGGCAGGCCATTCCCACTGGGCGAACATCGCCCGCAAGAAGTCGCTCGTCGATGCCAAGCGCGGCAAGCTCTGGAGCAAGCTCGCGAAGGCGATCATCGTGGCCGCGAAGCACGGCGGCGCCGACCCCGACGCCAACCTGCGCCTCCGCTATGCGATCGACGCGGCGAAGGCCGTGAGCATGCCCAAGGACAACATCCAGCGGGCGATCCGCACGGGCACCGGCGAACTGAAGGGTGGCGACCTCGAGGAGTCGCTCTACGAGGGCTACGGGCCGGGCGGCGTGGCGGTGATGTGCGAGATCCTCACCGACAACAAGAACCGCACGGCCCCGGAGATCCGCAAGATCTTCGAGATGTGCGGCGGCAAGCTCGGCGGCACCGGCTGCGTGGCCTACCTCTTCGAGCGGAAGGGCGTGGTCCGCGTGCCGCAGGCCGCGGCCACGGAGGACCGGCTCATGGAGGCTGGCCTCGAGGCGGGGGCAGACGACGTGAAGCTCGTTGGCGACCGCTGGGAGGTGACGTGCGAGCCGGCGGCGATGGCCGGCGTGATCGAGGCCCTCGGCAGGGGCGGCATGCCGGTCGAGTCGAACGAGCTCGTGCGGATTCCGACGAGCACGGTGGACGTGGAGGACGTGGAGACGGCGAAGCAGGTGCTCGCACTCGTGGAGCGGCTCGACGACCACGACGACGTGCAGGGCGTGGCCGCGAACTTCAACATCCCCGAGACCGCGCTGGCCCAACTGGGTTAGGGTTCCGACGCGGAGCCTTACGGAACTCGCCCAACCGGCTCGGGGCTGCCCACACCCTCTCGCCGGACGCTCGCTGCGGTCATCCTGACCTTCTCTCGCTCGGAGGTGCCTTCGCCCTCGCCCTCCGGGCTGCGCTCGGTCACCTACGCCGTCTCGAGGGGATGGGCAGCCCCGAGCCTTCCTCG
>JBJTPA010000041.1:0-10228 GCA_046074885.1 Planctomycetaceae bacterium | reverse complement strand
AAGTAATGTTGCCAGCACTGTTCCTTGTACGACTACTACTGGAATGAATATCACAATAAAACGAATACGGTGATATATGCTAACCAGTAATAAAGTATTAGGCTGGTAAGAGCTGAGGCGCCGAACGCGAACGACCTGCTCAACAAGCACGTCTCCGCCGCGGTGCCGGCGGTGAGCGCGGTGAATCCAAACGCCACGACCACCGTCACCGACCTGCTGCGGAAGATGCTCGCCAAGAAGCCGGCCGACCGGCCTGGCTCGATGCAGGAGGTGCTCAAGCAGCTGCGGTCGATCCGCCTGCTCGAGAACGCCACGATTTCCTGACGCCCCGCCACCCGGGTCGTTCAGTCCCCGCGCTGGCGCTTGGGGCTTCCTGGCGGGAGGCGAACGCCGCATTCCACAAAGCCCGGAGCGCCAGCGACGGGACGGTCTGCACCCGAGGCCGCGGCGCGTGCGGCCTGCGGATGGGGGCGGCGGGCCCGCCGGTTTCGCGATTGACGCGGCCGGCGCCGCCCGTGGAAAATCGACTCCCACCCGGAGCAACCGCCCGATGGCCGCTGGCCTCCACCGACTGCCGCTGGAAAAGCCGATCTACGAGCTCGAGGACCGGATCTCGGCCCTCGAGGCGGCGCCGCTGGGCGAGCGGCAGCAGGAGGAGCTGCGGCGGCTCAAGCGGGAGCTCGCCGAGGTGCAGCGGCAGGTGTTCGGCAACCTCGACCCGTGGCAGACGGTGGAGGTGTCGCGGCACCCGAACCGGCCGAAGACGAGCGACTACCTCGGGCTCGTGTTCGACGAGTTCGTGGAGTTGCACGGCGACCGGTGCTTCGGTGACGACCCGGCGATGCTCACGGGGTTCGCGAAGCTCGACCAGTACAAGGTGCTCGTGGTCGGCCACCAGAAGGGCAAGACGCTCGCCGAGCGGCAGGCCTGCCACTTCGGCTGCGCCCATCCCGAGGGCTACCGCAAGGCGATGGGCAAGATGAAGTTGGCGGCCAAGTTCGGCCTGCCGGTGATCTGCCTCATCGACACGCCGGGCGCCTATCCGGGCGTCGGCGCGGAGGAGCGGGGCCAGGCCCAGGTGATCGCCGAGAGCATGTTCCTCATGGCAGGCCTGCCGGTGCCGATCGTGTGCGTGGTGATCGGCGAGGGGGGCTCGGGGGGCGCGCTCGGCATCGGCGTGGGCGACCGGGTGGCGATGCTCGAGCACGCCTACTACAGCGTGATCAGCCCGGAGGGCTGCGCGGGCATCCTCTGGAAGAGCGTGGAGTTCAAGGCCGATGCCGCGCGCGCGCTGCGGTTCCGCTCCCGCGACCTCGCCGGCTTCGGCGTGGTGGACGCGGTGATCGAGGAGCCGGCGGGCGGCGCGCACCGGCATCCGCGGCAGATGGCGGTGCGCTTGAAGACCTTCCTCGTGCGGAGCCTGCGCGAACTCGTGGCCCAGCCCAGAAGCGTGCTCCTGGAGGCGCGCTACGAGAAGTTCCGCCGCATGGGCGTGTTCCTCGACGACGCCCAGCCCGCGTGACGTGACGCGGCATGGCGTGGTGACGCACGGGCGGGGTTTTTCGCACCGCGGGTTTGCCTTCGCGGGCGGATCGAACGTAAGATGGTCTTACCATGAAGACCACGCTGTCGAGCAAAGGGCAGATCGTCCTGCCTTCGGCCATGCGAAAAAAACTCGGCCTCGTCGCCGGAGCAACGCTTGACGTGTTGCTGGAGGCCGGCCGGATCGTGCTCGCCCCCGCCGGCGATCGGCCGCGGCAGCCGCGGCTGGGAACCGACCCTCTGACCGGCCTGCCGGTCCTCGCAGCCGAGCGACGTGATCCGCCGCTCACATCGAGCCAGGTCAAGGCCTTGCTGGCGGACTTTCCGTGACCTGGCTGCTGGACGTCAATGCCCTGATCGCGGTGCTTGTGGCGGCTCACGAGCACCATGCGCGCGTGTCGGGGTGGTTGGCAACACTTCCAGCGGACGACTGTCTGGCGACGTGTTCGATCACGGAACTGGGATTTGTCCGCGTCCTCAACCAGGCTCCGCATCTTCGCGTTCCCATCAAGGACTCACTCCGGCTCCTGGAGCGATTTCGCGGCAATCGCACCCGCACCGTCGTGCAATTCCCCGATGACCGGTCCGCCATCGACCTGCCGAGGTGGGCGAAGTCGGCCCGCGCTGTGACCGACGCGCATCTGTCCGGTCTCGCCGAGCGTCACGGGGGACGACTGGCCACGCTCGACGCGGGCATCCCGAAGGCGCTGGTCATTCCCGGGTGAGCCGGCACGGCACGCGGGCGGTCTCGCCGATAGACACCCCCAATCCGGGCGGCTACGCTGCCGCCCATGACGGGCAGTGAACGGAGCACCACGGCGGCGGAGCAGGGCAGGGGCCCGGGGGCGGCCCTCGACGCCTTCATTGCCCGCTGGGGCGCGAGCGCGGGCGCGGAGCGGGCCAACTACCAGCTTTTCCTGGCCGAGCTCTGCGACGTGCTCGGCGTGCCGCGGCCGGAGCCGAGCGTCGCCGACGAGGCGGCCAACGCCTACGTGTTCGACAAGGCGGTGGCCTTCCGCGCGCCCGACGGCAAGACGTCCACCGGGTATATCGATCTCTATCGCCGCGGCGCTTTCGTGTGCGAGACGAAGCAGTCGGTCGCACGGGAAACAAGGGATCCGCTCTCGCTGGCCGATCCGGCGGCGCCCAAGGCCCGCCGCAAGAGCGGCACGAGCGTCCGCGGCACGGCCGGCTGGGACGACTCGATGATCGCGGCCCGCGGACAGGCCGAGGGCTACGTGCGGGCGCTCGCCGACGACAACCCGCCCTTCCTGCTCGTCATCGACATCGGCCACTCGTTCGAGCTGTATGCCGACTTCTCGCGCCTCGGCAAGGTCTATGCGGCGTTCCCGGACGCCCGCAGTCATCGCTTCAGCCTCGACGACCTCCGCGACGAGGTGATCCGGCAGCGGCTCACGACGCTCTGGCTCGATCCGCTCGCGCTCGATCCGGCGCGCCACTCGGCGAAGGTCACCCGCGACATCGCCGCCCGGATCGCCGTCCTCGCCCGGCGGCTGGAAGCCAAGCACTACGAGCCGGAGCAGGTGGCCTGGTTCCTGATCCGCTGCCTGTTCACGTTCTTCTCGGAGGACGTCTGCCTCACGCCGCGCGGCGGCTTCACGAGCCTGCTCGAAAGCCTGAAGGAGTCGCCCGAGCAGTTCGTGCCACTCGTGGGCGAAGTCTGGAAGACGATGGGGCAGGGGGGGTTTTCCACGGCGCTCCGCACGCGGATCAAGCAGTTCAAGGGCTCGATCTTCCGGGAGCACGAGCCGCTGCCGCTGGACTCGGAGGAGATCGCGCTCCTCATCGACGCGGGCAAATCCGACTGGAAGGACGTGGAGCCTGCGATCTTCGGCACGCTCCTGGAGCGGGCGCTCGACGCCCGGGAGCGGCACAAGCTCGGCGCCCACTTCACGCCGCGGGCCTACGTCGAGCGGCTCGTCGTGCCCACGATCATCGAGCAGGTCCGCGACGACTGGGAGGCGGCCCGCGCGGCGAGCCTCGCCGAGGCCAATGCCGGCCGACTCGACCAGGCCAGGGCGGAGGCCCGGAAATTTCTCGACTCGCTCACGGCCACGCGGGTGCTCGATCCGGCCTGCGGCACGGGCAATTTCCTCTACGTGTCGATGGTGAAGCTCAAGGAGATCGAGGCGGAGGCCCGCGACTGGCTCGCGCAGCTCGGCGAGACGCAGGGCGACCTCGAGCACATGGAGCGGACGGTCGATCCGCAGCAGTTTCTCGGGATCGAGATCAATCCCCGGGCGGTGGCGATCGCGGAGGTGGTGCTCTGGATCGGCTGGCTCCAGTGGCACTTGCGCGACCGCAAGAGCCCGGAGAGCTTTTCGGAGCCGATCCTGCAGGCCTACGGCAACATCGAGTGCCGCGACGCGCTTTTGGAATACGACACGAAGGAACTCCAGCGGGACGACGCGGGAAAACCGGTCACGCGGTGGGATGGCGTGACGACGAAAAAGCATCCGGTGACGGGCGAGGACGTGCCGGACGACACGGCGCGGGTGGCGGTCGAACGCTACGTGAACCCGCGGAAAGCCGAATGGCCCAAGGCGGATTTTGTGGTGGGGAATCCGCCGTTCGTCGGAAACAAGCGGATGCGCGCTGTGCTCGGGGACGACTACACAGCCACACTGCGGGCGACGTACGACGACGTGCCCGAAACGGCCGACTACGTCATGTACTGGTGGGACAAAGCGGCGCGGTTGACACGGGCAGGGGAGCTACAGCGGTTTGGGCTAATCACGACGAACTCGATCACACAGACATTCAATCGCAAGGTCGTTTCGGAGCACGTCGATGCCTCCGTCGGGCCGCTGGGCATCGCATTCGCGATTCCCGATCACCCATGGGTTGAGTCAGCAGAAGGCGCTGCGGTGCGTGTGGCTATGACGGCTGGCGCCGCTTCGGCCATTGAAGGGCGACTGATTGAGGTCATCGAGGAATGTGGGACTGAGGAGGACGCAACCAGCCTGCTGAGAGATAAAGCTTTCGGGCGAATCACAGCGGACCTCAGCTCGGGCACATCCGCGGCAGCGAGTGAATGTGTGCCACTTACCGCGAACCGGGAACTGTGCTTTCAAGGATGTAAACTGGCTGGGAAGGGGTTTCTGATTGACGGGCCGACGCGGGAGAAGCTACTTCGAGATAATTCGAACGCGGCAGGCTTCGTGCGGATCCTCGTAGCCGGAAGCGATATCACGAAGACCCCGGAGCGCCGATTCGTGGTGGATCTCTTTGGGCTCAGTGAGGACGAAGCGCGTCGCCGATTCCCAGCCGGACTCCAGGTCGCGCACGATCGCGTGAAACCTGAGCGGGATCAGAACAAGCGGGACTCATATCGCCTGAATTGGTGGATCTTTGCGGAACCTCGCCCGAAAATGCGACGAGCATGCGAAGGCCTGCGTCGCTTCATTGGCACCTCGGAGGTCGCCAAGCACCGCGTCTTCGTGTTCTTCGACCTGCCGGAATGCCTTGCCGATGGGTCACTCGCTGCGATCGCGATGGACGACGGCTATGTCCTCGGCGTCTTGAGCAGCAGGGGGCACGTTAAATGGTCCCTTACGACCGGTGGTCGTATGGGAATTGGCAACGACCCGCGCTACCAAAACGGTCCGTGCTTCCTGCCGTTCCCATTCCCGGTCGCCACCGACGCCCAACAACAAAAAATCCGCGAACTGGGCGAGGCCCTCGATGCCCACCGGAAGGCGCAGCAGGCGGCGCATCCGGGGCTGACGATCACGGGGATGTACAACGTCCTCGAAAAGCTCCGCACGGGCGAGCCGCTGACGGCCAAGGAGAAGAAGATCCACGACGACGGCCTCGTGAGCGTGCTCAAGAAAATCCACGACGACCTCGATGCGGCGGTCTTCGACGCCTACGGCTGGCCCGCCACGCTCTCCGGCGACGAGATCCTGGAGCGGCTCGTCGCGCTCAATCACGAGCGGGCCGAGGAGGAAAAGCGGGGCCTCGTCCGCTGGCTGCGGCCGGAGTTCCAGAACAAGGCCGGCGCCGGTGACGTGCAACTCGCGATCGACGCGGGCGCTGGCGATGATGACGACACAGCCGACGCCAATGAGCCCGCCGCAAAACCGGCGAAACGCGGCAGGGGGGCTGCGAAGAAGTCGGCGGCCAGAGGTGCGAAGGCCGCCACGCCCGCCGAGGAACCGGCGAACCCAAAGAAATCTGCCAAGGCGGCGAAGCAGGCATGGCCCAAGGACCTCGCCGAGCAGACGCGGGCCGTGCGTGGCGTGCTCGCAGCGGCGGGCGAAGTGGTGACGGCCGCCGACGTGGCCCGGGCCTTCAAGCACGCCAAGGCGCCGCGGGTCGAGGAAATCCTCGACACCCTCGTGGCCCTCGGCCACGCCCGCCGCACCGACTCGGGCTACGCCCCGGCGTGATCAGCCGTGGCCGGTGTTTCCAGGAAGCCCCAAGCGCCAGCGCGGGGAAACCGGATCGTCACCTCGATAGACCACGCGGAGCCGTCTCGCTCCACCACCCGCATACCCGTCGCTCGCGCTCCGGGCTTCTTGGTGACGGATCAAGCGAACCGGAGTTTGCCGCGCGCCATGCGGAGCTTACCCAACCGCGACCCCCAACTGGGTCACGTAGACCTCGTTGGATAGGCGGCGGGAGACTTCGTCCGGGGGAGCAGTCTCAAAAAACAACTCCAGGGCTTCCTGCAAGTTCGCGCGTGCCTCCTCGACGGTGTCGCCTTGGCTGCAGATGTCGAGTTGTGGGCAGAGCGAAACGAAGCCATCGTCCTCGGCTTGAATAATGGCAGTCAGGTTTCGGGTCATGATGTCGGTCTCCTTACGGTCGATTATTCCCGCGGGTAGCCTGCCGTGCCAACGAGCTTCGGGTCAGCGGTCTCGCAGTTCCGTGTACTTGCGGGCGTTGCCGCGGGTGAGCTTGACGGGGTATTTTCGCTCGTTGGCCGCGAGTTTGGCGGTGATCGCCTCGGCCATGTCGATGCCGAGCCGGTCGGCGAGGAGCATGGCGAACATCACGACGTCGGCGATCTCGTCGGCCACGCCGGCCCGCTTGGCCGCGTCGGCCAGGTCGCGATCCACCTCGGCGTCGGTCTTCCAGAGAAACCGCTCCTGGAGCTCGGCGGCCTCGATGGCGACCGCCGCGGCCAGGTTCTTGGGCGTGTGAAACTGGGCCCAGTCCCGGTCGTCGCGGAACCGCCGAACGGCGGCCACCAGGTCACTCAATTCAACCCGGTTTCGCGGCCAGGCTCGCTTGACGGGTTTTTTCATGGGAGGCGATTCCGGGAGGGGTGGCCCGTGCCGTCGAGCCGGCCTGTGGGAGCAAGCGAAGGCAGGGATGCCGGAGCGCAGCGGACACGGAGTGAGCCGAAGCCCGGAGGGCGAAGGCGAACGTCCGGACGAGACGGCACGGGCCACCCCGACCACGTCGCGGCAGGGCACCAGGAAACCACCCAAGAGGATAGCCGCGGCCGCGAAACCAACCCTCTCCCCAACGTCCGATAATGTCTCTTATGTCCGGTCGGGGGTCGCGAATTCGGCCGCGATTTCCAGCCTCTGCGTGGTTCTGCCCTGCCCGGTGGTCGTGCCGGCCGGCGGCGGTCAGTCCACGCATGGCGTTGCCCGGCGGCCCGACCCTTCAGCGCCGCGGAAGCGGCGACTGGGCGCCGACCGGGAAGCCGCCGGGCGTCGGAGCCGGTGGCTGGAACGCGGGCGGCTGGGGGACCGGTTGGGGGGCGGCCGGCGGAGCCGTGAAGCCGCTGGCGGCCGGTCGTGCCGGCGGCGCGATGGATGCCGTGCGAGCCGCCGGTTGGGAGTTCCAGCCCGCGGGCTGGGCGGTGTTCCAGGGCGCGGCGGGCGGGGTGAGCCCGGCCTGCACCGTCGCCCCCCCCTGCTCCGCACCCGTCCAGGCCGTCGCCGATGTGACGCCGTCCCAGATGGCCTGGAACGCCGACGGCTGCCCGGGCACGGCCGGTCCGGCGCGGCCGGTCCGCAGCCGCTCCTCGAACTGCTTCACGTAGGGATCCACCGACTCGGCCACGTCCTTCGGCAGCAACTCGTCGGCGCGGATGATGATCTCCGCCACGATCCGTCCGCTCTGGCTGGCCACGATCTGGTTCCTGTACGCCGGCGCGAGCGTCACGGCGAAGAACGTGATCACGATGCACAGCAGGGCCCCCTTCGCCAGCCCGAGGAGCAGTCCGAGCTGGTGGTCGAAGGCCGACAGGTGCACCGCGTTGATCGCCCCCGAAACGACGCGGAACAGCAGCCAGATCACGAGCGAGCTGCCCGCATAGAGCACGAGCATCGCGAGCAGCCGGTTCCACGGGGCCTGCTGGCCGAGGAACGGGGCGGCCGCGGGCGCGAAGCGGCACGCGACGAAGCCGCTCGCCACGATGCCGGCGATCCACGCGACCTGCCAGACGATGCCGCGGAAATACCCGAGCACGGCCGTCACGGCCAGGATGCCGAGCATCACGAGGTCGTAGCCTTCGATCGCCATGGCGCCTCCGTGTCGCGCCGCGGCGGACGCGCGGCGGGGCGGGACTCTACGGGGCTGCGGTGCCCGAGGCGAAGCCCACTTGACCCGAGGAGTACGCCGCCGCCTGGTGGGGCAACGTCACCCATTATCCAGGCCTCCCTGTCTCCCCGTATCCCCCTGCCTTCCCCGTCTCCGCAGTCGTTCTCCGCCGCCGTGTTCGCGGCGCCGCCTGTGAATCCGGGGGGAGTGCAGGGGATGGCGGTGTTTCGGGACGGGCGTGGCGTTCCCGCGGGCCGATAGAAGGCCGGACGGCGCGGAGGAACAGGGCCCGGCCCGGCCGCGCGTCCAGCGGCCCGTGATCGCCACGGCTGGCGGTCGCGGTCCGTGGCGTCGTCCATGGGGGAAGTCCGCGCCGTGCCCGGGTTCCGCGTGCACATCACGGGTTCGTCGATCGCGGGCGCCGCCTACGGCGCGGCCGCGTGGTACGCCGGCGGCCTGCCGCCCATGACCTGCGCACTCGGTGGCGGGCTCTGCGCCGTGGCCGGCATGATGCCGGACCTCGACAGCGGGCCCGGCGCGCCCCTGCGGGAGAGCGTCGCCTTCGCGGCCGCCGTCGTCCCCATCATGATGATCCACCGCTTCCAGCAGATGGGCCTGCCGACCGAGGCGATCATCCTGCTGGGCGCCGCGATCTACCTCGCGGTCCGTTTCGGTCTCTCGTGGCTGCTCGAGCAACACTCGCACCACCGCGGCATGTTCCACAGCCTGCCCGCAGCGGCGATCGCTGGGCAGGTCACGTTCCTGGCCTTCGCCGCCGAGGAGCCGCTGCGGCGCTACTTCGTCTCCAGCGCCGTGGTGCTCGGCTTCCTCACGCATCTCGTGCTCGACGAGATCTGGAGCGTGAAGATGGGATGGTTCGGACCGAAGGTGAAGAAGTCGTTCGGCACGGCGCTGAAGTTCCACGGCCCCGAGCTCTGGCCGAACCTGATCACCTACGCGCTGGCGCTCGTCCTCGGCGGCCTCGCCGCGGGCGACGCCGCGTGGACGGAGCGGGTGGCCCACGTGCGGCAGCAGATGGAGCAGGCGACCCGCACTTTCCCGTACCAGCCGCAGTATCCCCAGCAGTGGCAGTACCGGCGGTAGGCCGAGAACCGCACCGCCCGCCCGGCGCTTGCCCGGCGCACGCGGCGGACCGATCATCGACGGCTCCCCAACCACGGCCCCGCCCATGCATCCGCTCGTCGCCGCGGCGACCGACCAGCCCGTGCCCGTCGGCCTCGCCGTCTGTCTCGCGCTCGTCGCCGCGGCCGCATTTGCCGGCGGATCGTCGGTGAGCTTCCTCGCGCTCGGCCACCGGCCGATGCAGGTGCTCCTTTCGCTGACCGGCGGCGTGCTCCTCGGCGTCGGCCTCCTGCACCTGCTGCCCCACGCGGCCCACGCGCTGCACGACGTCGAGGCCGCCGCGTGCTGGGCCGCCGCGGGCTTCTTCCTCATGTTCCTGCTGGAGCGGGCCTTCCACGGCCACTCTCACCACACGGCCGACGACGGCGGCCACGCCTGCGGCCACGCCCACGACCACGACCACCACCACGCCGCCGGCCGCTGGGCGTGGGCGGGTGCCTTCGCGGGCCTCGCGCTCCACCGCCTCGCCGACGGCGCGGCGCTCGCGGCCAGCGTCAGCGCGGATGTGGCGCATGGCGGAGGCCTGCTCTCGGGGCTCGCGACGTTCCTCGCCGTGCTCCTCCACAAGCCGTTCGACGCCGCCATCATCGCCACGCTCATGATGCAGGCGGGCGTGACGGCCCGCGGCCGCACGCTCGTCAACGCCGCCTACGCGCTCGTGGTGCCGCTCGGTGCCGTCGCCTTCCTCGCGAGCCTGCGGCTGCTGGGACCCCAGCAGGGCCAGGTGCTCGGCGTCGCGATGGCGATGGCGGCGGGCGCCTTCATCTGCATCGCGGCCGCCGACCTGCTCCCGGAGGTGCAGTTCCACAGCCACGACCGCCTGCTGCTCACCGCCTCGCTCGCCCTCGGCCTCGCGATCGCCTGGGGCATCACCGTGCTGGAGCGGTCGTCGCACGCCCACGCCCGGCACGGCCCGGCGGCCGCCGGCCGCGGTCACTGAGTGCCGGCCGCGACCGGATCGGCGGGCACGTCGAGGCCCCGGCGGCGGCGCTCGCGACGGACGTCCGCCATCACCTCGTCG
>JBJTPA010000040.1:0-4047 GCA_046074885.1 Planctomycetaceae bacterium | reverse complement strand
CGCGGAGGCCGGAGGGGGGCAACGCGACGACCGCGGGCCGCGGATCGGCGGTGTGATCGACGCAGGCGATCCACTGCACGGCGGCCGGCCCAGCGGGACCGGCGGCTGGATCGACAGGCGGGGACATCGGCACTGCGGTTCCGGGCGTCATGCGACGGCTTCCTGACGGGCGGCGGCGAGGTCGGCGATCCAGCCGGCGACGTGCTCGGCCGAGTCGAGCACGCCGTTGAGAGTCGAGTCAAACAGGTAGTCGCCGACGAGGAACAGGCCCGGGTGCTCGACGGGCTCGACGCAATGGCGGCGGTCGAGGGGCAGCGGGGCCGGTCCTCCCGGCATGGCGTTGACGGCCCCCGTCCATCGGTGCACGTGGCCCTCGAGGGCGTGACGCCGGCCGGGGGCGAGGAACTCCGGCAGGGCGTCGAGGGCAGCCTCCACGAGCTCATCGTCGCCAAGCCGGCTCATCTCGACGGCCGCGTCGCCGCCGAGGAGCCAGCCGAGCACGCCGTGGGGCACACCGGGCGTGCGGGACGACTCGTCGTAGAGGCAGCAGCCGCCGAACCGGTCGAGCATGAAGAAGCTGTCCGCGAGCCGTGGCCGCCAGAAGGGCCGGTCGAAGAGGATGGTGATCCGCAGGTAGTGGGCCGGGTGGTCGTGATGGGCGACATGCCGCCGCAGGGCGGCGGTGAGCCGCGGGCCCGCGAACTCGACCGACTTGAGATGATCGACCGGCAGCGCCACGACGACCGCGTCGAAGTCGTCGTCCCGCTCCCGGCCGGCGTGCACCGCCTTCACCCGCAGCCGTCCGACGGTTCCCTGCCCCACCCGCGTCACGCGATGCCGCATCCGCCGGGTCGCCCGGATCCGCCCGTCGAGACCCGTGACGAGCCGCTCGTTGCCCCCGTCGATCGCATACAGCCGCATGTAGGCGGGGTCGTTCATGAGATAGTTGTCGAGACCGTAGGCGACGCTGGTGCGCACGGGCTCGGTGGCCAGGTCGCTGTGGATGAGTTGCTCCACGTAGCGGCGGGCCGCGGGATGCCCCATCCGCGCAAGCACGGTGTCAAAACCATCAGCGAGTGATGCGACCGCCGGGCTGCGCTCGCCGCGATAGAAGTCGTGCGGCCCGACCGCGTCGCGGGCGAACCGGTCGAACCGTGACAGCGCGGCCGCGGCCTCGGTCCCAAGGGCGTCGCGGACGTCGTCGGTGTTCGCGATCACCCGGCCGTCCATGATGAGCGCCGAGCCGCCCATCGGCGTGATCGGGAGGCCGAGGTCGAGCACGAGCTCCTTGAGGGGATCGGGGCCGACGCCGGAGTAGTCGTAGAACTCGGCGGCCCCCGCCTCGTAGCGTGCCGGCAGGCGGGTGAACGACGGCGTGAGCACCTTGCCGCCGAGCCGGTCGGAGGCCTCGTAGATCGTGATCCGGAGCGGCACGCGCGCCTCGCGCTGAAGCGCATGCGCCGTCATGAGCCCACCCGGGCCCCCGCCGACGATCGCCACGTTCCAGGTGCCCATCGACGATCCATGCCTGCGCAGGAATTCATCCGCCGCGGGATTCAACGGCCGGCCGCCCCGAAAGTCGCGGGACCAGACCCGGATGCATTCGCCGCCTGTCAGGCCCCTGCGTCCGGCCCGAGGACGAAGTTCACGAGGCGGCCGGGCACCGCCACGACCTTCACGATCCGCTTGCCGGCGAGCAGTTCCGCGATGCGCGGATCGGCCGCGGCGGCGGCCTTGAGCGATTCGACGTCGGACCCCGTCGGCACGACGATCCGGCCGCGGAGCTTGCCCTGGATCTGCACCGGGATCTCGACCGTGTCGTCCACGAGCCACCGCTCCTCCACGGCCGGCCACGCGGCGAGCGACACCGGTGCGGGCCGCCCGAGGATTTCCCAGAGTTCCTCCGCGAGGTGCGGCGCGAACGGCGCGAGGATCGTCACGAACGGCACGAGGATCGCCCGCGGCCGCCGCTCGAGCGGCGTGCAGAAGTTGACGAACTCCATCATCCGCGCGATCGCGGTGTTGAACGACAGGGCCTGGATGTCGCGGGTCACCTTGTCGATCGTGCGGTGGAGCTCGCGGAGCTGGTCGTCCGTGGGCGGCTCGTCGCAGACCTGCGGAGCGAGCGCGATCTCGTCGGCCCGCTCGTCCACCACGAGCCGCCAGGCCCGGTCGAGGAAGCCGCGGACGCCGCTCACGCCGGTCGTGCTCCAGGGCTTCGTGGCCTCGAGCGGCCCCATGAACATCTCGTAGAGCCGGAGCGAGTCGGCCCCGAAATCGCGGACCACCTGGTCTGGGTTCACGACGTTGCCCCGGCTCTTCGACATCTTGTGGGCCCGGCTCTCGACGCGGACCGTGGGCGCGTCGCGGAGCACGAAGTGCTCCCCCTGCTTCTCCACCTGGTCGGCCGGCACCTTCGCGGGCTCGTCGTCGGGCCCGCGCTTCTCGGCCGACACCCAGCCCCCCTTCGCGGTCCGGTAGCCGGTGAACTCGACCTCGCCGAGGATCATCCCCTGGTTGACGAGCTTGCCGAACGGCTCGGGGCACGAGACGTGGCCGCGGTCGAAGAGCACCTTGTGCCAGAACCGTGAGTAGAGGAGGTGGAGCACGGCATGCTCGGCGCCGCCGATGTAGAGGTCCACCGGCATCCACGCCTTCTCGACCTCGGGGGCCACGAAGCGCGCGGCGTTTCGCGGGTCGAGGAACCGCAGGTAGTACCAGCACGAGCCGGCCCACTGGGGCATCGTGTTCGTCTCGCGGCGCCACCGCTTGCCGTCGCGCTCGACGAACAGCCACTCGGCCGGCGCCCGCGAGAGCGGCGGGTCGGGCGTGTCGCCCGGCTTGAAGTCGGTGAGGTCGGGCAGCGGGACGGGCAGGTCGCTCTCCGGCACCGCACGGATCGCGCCCGTAGGCCGCCCTGCGGCGTCCAACTCGTGAAGAACAGGAAAAGGCTCACCCCAGAATCGCTGGCGGCTGAAGAGCCAGTCGCGGAGCTTGTAGTTGACGGCCGGGCGGCCGAGGCCGGCGGCGGCGAGGTCGGCCGAGACCTTGGTGATGAAGTCCCGCGTGGCGAGGCCGGTGTAGGGCCCGGAGTTCACGGCGCGGCCGTCGCCACAAAACAGTTCGCCGGATCGACCCTGGGCATGCAAAGGCTCGACGACGGTGACGACGTCGAGGCCGAACGTCTTGGCGAACTCGAAGTCGCGGTCGTCGTGGGCCGGCACGGACATGATCGCGCCGGTACCGTAGGTCGCGAGCACGTAGTCGGCCACCCACACGGGCACCGGCTTCCCGGTGAGCGGGTGGATCACGGACGAGCCGGTGAACACGCCCGTCTTCTCGCGGGCGAGATCGGTGCGGTCGAGGTCGCTCTTGCGGGCTGCCGCCTCGCGGTAGGCATCGATCGCGGCACGCTGGCCGGGCGTCGTGAGCGCGTCGACGAGCGGGTGCTCCGGCGCGACCACCATGGAGGTCACGCCATAGAGCGTGTCGGGCCGCGTGGTGTAGATGCGGAGGACATCGGCGCCGGGTTTTTCCGGGAAGCCCGCGGCACCGCGATCCCGCTTCCAATCCGCGAACGCCTCCCCGCCGGCCGAGCCGGCCGGCGGGATGAAGAAGTCGGCTTCGGCGCCGGTGCTGCGGCCGATCCAGTCGCGCTGCAGCTTCTTGATGCTGTCGGGCCAGTCGAGGCCCTCGAGTTCCTTCTCGAGGCGATCGGCGTAGGCGGTGATCCGCAGCATCCACTGGCGGAGCGGCAGGCGGACGACCGGATGGCCCCCCCGCTCGCTCACGCCGCCGACGACCTCCTCGTTGGCGAGCACGGTGCCGAGCGCGGGGCACCAGTTGACCGGCGCCTCCGACTGGTAGGCGATGCGGTGCTCGTCGCGGTGCGCCGCGATCGCCGCCTCGCCCCGCGCCGCGACGTCGGCCGGAATCGGCAGTTCGGCGATCGGCCGGCCCTTCTGCGCCGCCGGGTCGAACCAGGTGTCGAAGAGCACGAGGAAGATCCACTGCGTCCAGCGGACGTACTCCGGGTCCGTGGTCGCG